>NZ_PTXM01000016.1:0-246913 GCF_004343765.1 Burkholderia sp. SRS-25 | reverse complement strand
TACCAGCGTCGTCGAAGGCATCAACAACACCATCAAGGTCATCAAGCGTCGGGCCTACGGGTACCGCGACGAGGAATACTTCTTCCTCAAGATCCGCGCCGCGTTCCCCGGTAATCCTCGATGAACCAAAAAAAAGCCCGCCTAAGAGGCGGGCTGAATCCATATCAGAGGAGACATGGAGGAGACAGGTGCAACTATACCGATTCGGTTTCCGCAATGCAACATTTCCGTAGAGAAAATAAGGATTTTCCCTCGAATGCTGCCTCTAGACCGCCTTCGCTGCATCTGACCCCACCGTGTTTTCCCGGTCGAGCACTTCGGCCAGCGCATCGCGCAGCAGCGCGACGGGCCGCACCAGCCGGCCCGGCAGTGCACCGTGCACGATCCACACGTTGATCCGCGTCTCCAGCCCCACCGTTTCCACCACCCTCAGCGCATCGCGATGCGCGCTGCGCGCCAGCGCGTTCGGCGCGACGATGCCGATGCCCGCGCCGCGCGCGACGAGCGACAGCTGCAGCTCCGAGCCGAACGCCTCGACCGCGACGTCGAACGGCAGCCCGGCCGCGCCGAGCATGCGGCTCAGCGCCGAACGCATCCCGCAGCCGTCCTGGCTCAGCACCCACGGAAAACCCGACAGCGTGTCGATCGACAGCGGACCGTCCGGCAGCGGATAGTCGCGCGCGGCGACGAGCACCGTCGGCTGCGTGCCGAGCAGCGTCGACGCGAACGTATCGGGCAGTGCCGAACTGGCCGGCACCATCACGGCTGCGACGTCGAGCGTGCCGCGCTCGATGCCCTGCATCAGCGCCGGCGACCAGCCGGCCGTCACCCGCAGCGTGAGACGCGGAAACGCGTCGCGCAGCCGGTCGATCGGCTGCTCGAGCGCCAGCTCGGACAGGAACGGCGGCACGCCGATGCGCAGCTCGCCCGACGGCTCGCTGTCCGGCGCGCCCGCCGCCATCAGCTCGTCGACCGCGCCCAGCACGTTACGCGCGAGCGCATAGACGTCGCGCCCGGCGGCTGTCGGCTTCAGCGGCTTGCTTTGCCGGTCGAGCAGCGGCATGCCGAGCAGCGTTTCGAGGTTCTGCACGCGCCGCGTCAAGCCTGGCTGCGTCAGGTGGAGCTTCGCGGCCGCGGCAACCATCGACCCGCTGTCGACCACCGCGACGAATGCCTGGAGATCACGCGTATTCAAAACAAACTCGCATAATCATGTTAGAGATATTTCAATTGTCGCATAAACATCGGGCACCTACGATGGGGACTCCTTCAACCCACTCGCCAGGCTTCCGATGAACTGCCCTGCCAACCGTTGCCCCGCCGCCGCGCGCCCGCCCGTCAGCGCGCCGGCCGGCCCGCCGCCCGCGCTGAGCGCCGGCATGACGCTGTTCTTCGCCGCGACGGTCGGCGTGATCGTGATGGACCTGTTCGCCGCGCAGCCGCTGACGGGGCCGATCAGCGCCGACCTGCACCTGCCGGCCGGTCTGGCGGGCCTCGTCGCGATGCTGCCGCAGCTCGGCTATGCGGCCGGGCTCGTGCTGCTCGTCCCGCTCGTCGACCTGCTCGAGAACCGCCGCCTGATCGTCGCGACGCTGGCCGCGTGCGCGGCCGCGCTCGCGCTGCCGGCCTTCACGCGGTCGGGCACCGTATTCCTGCTGGCGACGCTCGTGGCCGGCGCCGCATCGAGCGTGATCCAGATGCTCGTACCGATGGCCGCGTCGATGGCGCCCGAGGCGCAGCGCGGCCGCGCGGTCGGCAACGTGATGAGCGGGCTGATGCTCGGCATCCTGCTGTCGCGGCCGCTCGCGAGCCTGATCGCGGGGTCGGCCGGCTGGCGCGGGTTCTACGTGCTGGTCGCGCTCGCGAATGCCGCGATCGCCGTGGTGCTCGCGCTGCGCCTGCCGTCGCGCACGCCGTCGATCTCGGCCGGCTACCGCACGCTGCTTGCGTCGATGGGGCGGCTGCTCGCCGACGAACCGGTGCTGCGCCGGCATGCGCTGTCGGCCGCGCTCGCGATGGCCGCGTTCAGCGCATTCTGGACCGCGGTCGGGCTGCGGCTCGCGCAGCCGCCGTTCGGCCTCGACCTGCACGGCATTGCGCTGTTCGCGTTCGCCGGCGCGAGCGGCGCGATCGTCACGCCACTCGCAGGCCGTGCCGGCGACCACGGCCATGGCCCGGCCGCGCAGCGGATCGCGCACGGCACGATGCTCGTGGCGCTCGTCGTGCTCGGGATCGCGGGCGCCGGCTGGTTCGGCTTCGATGCACGCATGCATCGCGGCCTCGCGCTCGCGCTGCTGGCCGGCGGCGCCGCGCTGCTCGATGCGGGCGTGATCGTCGACCAGACGATCGGCCGCCGCGCAATCAACCTGCTGAACCCGGCCGCGCGCGGCCGCCTGAACGGGTTGTTCGTCGGGCTGTTCTTCATCGGCGGCGCGCTCGGCGCGGTGCTCGCAGGCAGCGCGTGGGCCTCCGGCGGGTGGGGCGCGGTGTGCGGCGTGGGGTTTGCGTTCGCCGGCGCGGCCGCCGTCTTCGGGCTCGCGGCCGGACGCGGCGCCGGCGCAGCGGCATTGACGCGCCCGCGTGCATGAGCGACAGCGTGACGGAGGCCCGAAAAGCAGAACGCCCCGCCCTCTTGCGAGGGACGGGGCGTTCTGCGCGCCAGCGTCAGTTCGACATCAGTGACGAACCAGCGCCATCATCGCGCCGAAGCCGACGAACAAGCCGCCCGTCAGCCGGTTGAAGATCTTCGCCACGCTCTGGCTCTTCAACGTCGCGCCGATGCGCGTGCCGAACGATGCGTAGACGAGATACCAGCTCACCTCGATCACCGCGAACGTGACGACGAGCACGCCGAACTGCGGCAGCGTCGGCTCGGCGGCGTTGATGAACTGCGGCAGCAGCGCGGCCGCGAACAGGATCGCCTTCGGGTTGCTGCCCGCGACCAGGAAGCCGTTGCGGAACAGCGTCCCGCGCGATGCAGGCGCGCCCTGGCGCGACACGGTCTCGACGTCGGCGGCAGGTTGCTCGTCGCCGACGCGTGCGCGCCACGCCTTCACACCGAGGTAGATCAGGTAGGCCGCACCCGCAAAGCGCAACGTGTTGAACATCGCCGGCCAGGCTTCGAGCACCGCACCGAGACCCGCCGCCGACACCGACAGCATCAGCACCAGCGCGGTGAGGCAGCCGGCCATCGTCCATGTCGAGCGCCGCAGCCCGTGCCGCGCGCCGTGCGTCATCACCAGCAGCATGTTCGGGCCCGGAATCGCCGACACGACGAATACCGTCGCCACGAAAAGCCACCACGTATGCAAGTTCATGCCCGCCTCTGCGTCGATGTAAGGGAAAACGAAACGTCGATTATGCCGGTGCGCCGGACTTCTGTCGCGCGACGGATCAGCGTCCCGCGCGGCGCAGCGCGACTTCGCCGAGCACCGCGAAATCCTGCTCGCCGCCGCCGTGCGCCAGCGCGTCGAGCAGGTTGTCCCGCACGACGCTTGCCACCGGCAGCGGCACCGACACGGCGTCGCCGGCTTCCAGCGCCAGGCGAACGTCCTTCAACCCGAGGCGCGCCTTGAAGCGCGCGGGCTCGTAGCGCCGCTCGGCAATCATCGAGCCGTAGCCCTCGTAGACGGGGCCCGGAAACACGCTGCCGGTGATCACGTCGAGGAAATCGCGCATCGCGACGCCGTGCGCGCCGAGCAATGCAGAGGCCTCGCCGAGCGTCTCGATCGCCGACGCGAGCGTGAAGTTCGCGGCGATCTTCGCGACGTTCGCGTGCTGCGGCAGCGAACCGAACCGCCAGGTCTTCTGGCCGATCGCGTCAAACAGCGGCTGCACGCGGTCGATCGCCTCCGCCGGGCCACCCGCCATGATCGTCAGGCGCGCGGCGGCCGCGACGTCCGGCCGGCCCATCACCGGCGCGGCGACATAATGGATACCGCGCGATGCATGCGCGTGCGCGAGCGATTCGGCCAGCGCGACCGACACCGTCGCCATGTTGACGTGGATCAGGCCGCGCGGCGCCTGGGCGAGCAGTGCGTCGTCGAAGATCGCGCGTGCCGCGGCGTCGTCGGCCAGCATCGAGAACACCGCGTCGCCGCGAAACGCGTCGGCCGGCGTGTCGACGATCTGCGCGCCGACGGCCGCGAGCGGCTCGGCGCGCTCGCGCGACCGGTTCCAGACGCGCACCGTGTGCCCGGCCCTCAGCAGGTTCGTCGCGATTGCCTGCCCCATTTCACCCAGCCCGATAAATCCGAGATCCATTTCCCGCTCCTTCGCTCCGTGAAGCGGGGAGTTAAACACAGATGCGTGGCGCCTGCAGGGCACGCGGCCGGTCACGCGCGGTGCCATACTGCCCGCATGGCGACCGCGACCTTCCGCTTCCACGACGAACTGAACGCCTTTCTCCCGCGCGCACAGCGCGACCGTGCGTTCGGGCACGCATGTGCGCGCGATGCGACGGTGAAGCACGCGATCGAGGCGCTCGGCGTCCCGCATACCGAAATCGGCCGGCTGTGCGTGAACGACGCGCCGGCCACGCTCGACCGGCCGCTCGACGACGGCGACCGGGTCGAAGCCTTTCCGGAGCGCGCGCAGCCGGCCACCGTGAACGGGGCCACCGCGCCGCAGCCAGCGCAATGGCGCTTCGTCGCCGATGCGCATCTCGGCGGCCTTGCGCAACTGCTGCGCCTCGCGGGCTTCGACACCTGCTATGACAACCACTACCGCGACGACGAGCTCGCGGCGCTCGCCGCGCGAGACGACCGGGTCGTGCTGACCCGCGATCGCGAGCTGCTCAAGCGACGCGCGGTCGCGCGCGGCTGCTACCTGCACGCGCTACAGCCGGCCGACCAGTTGCGCGAACTGTTCGAGCGGCTCGATCTCGCGCCGCACATGCGGCCATTCCGGCTGTGCCTGCGCTGCAATGCGCCGCTGCATCCGCTCGACGCGGCCGCTGCCGCGCCACGCGTGCCGGCCGGCGTCCGGCAACGGCACCTGCGCTTCGCCGCGTGCGATGTGTGCCGGCGCGTGTTCTGGGAAGGCTCGCACTGGCGGCGCATGCGCACGGTGGTCGACGCGATGCGCGCGCCGCCGCCGGCCGGTGAACACGAGGCCTGAAAAAAACAAAACCCCGCATGCGTGAACATGCGGGGTCTCGCAACTGGCGGCCGGCGGTACCGGCCCCGGCGCAACGCGCTTCTTAGTTCTGCGCGCCTGCGTCGTTCGTGCCGGCGGCCGATGCGGCTGCGGCCTTCGCCTTGCCCTTGGCCGAACCGTGGTGCTTCAGCGCGTGCTTCGGCTTGCTGTGATCCTTCTTGGCCGGTGCCGGAGCAGCTGCCGACGTGTCGGCTGCCGGCGCGGACGCCTGTGCGAATGCCGAAACCGATGCGAGTGCGAATGCTGCGGCGATGATCGAAGCGAGCGTCTTCTTCATTGTTCTTCCTTTAGCGGAGAAAAAATCAAACGTACCGGTAAGTAAAGATGCGAGGCATTCGCATCGGAGCCCCAGGCCGCGAGGCCGGCTTTCGCCGTGCCGTCGCGACAAAACCTGACGCACTGGTTCCATAACGCACCGTGTTCGCGGAAAGTTGACACGTCGCTTGCGCCCCTCGGGTTTCCCCGGGGGGGCGAGCACTTCAGCCAACGTCGGCGGGCCGGACAGGCCGCCGCCGCACGGCGCCGCAAACCGGCTCGCGCGGCGCCAGGGCGACGCTTATACTGGCGTCCATCCGTCCCTTTCCCCGGAAACCGGATCGCGGCCGGTCGTCAGACCGCCGCCGTCTCGAGGCGCTCAAATTGCCCGATCACAACCTGGACAAACTGAAGATCGACCGGCGTCCGCTCGCACCGGCGCCCCGTCGCCGCCGGTGGCTCCGCTATGCGGTGACCGCCGCGGTGGTCATCGGCGCGATCGCCGCCGGTCTCGCGCTCACCGGCCGGCCGACCGTCGATACGACGTCCGTCACGTCCGCCTACCCGTACCAGAACGACACGCAGCTCAATGCGACCGGCTACGTCGTGCCGCAGCGCAAGGCCGCGGTCGCGTCGAAGGGCCAGGGGCGCGTCGAATGGCTCGGCGTGCTCGAAGGCACGCGCGTGAAGCAGGACGAGATCATTGCGCGGCTCGAAAGCAACGACGTGCAAGCGTCGCTCGCGCAGGCGCGCGCGCAGGTGCAGGTGTCCCGCGCGAACCTCGGTGTCGCGCAGGCCGAGCTGAAGGACGCCGAGATCGCGCTGCGCCGCACCGCCGCGCTCGCGCCGAAGGGCGCGGTGCCGGCCGCGCAGCTCGACACCGACACGGCGCGCGTGAACAAGGCGCGCGCGACGCTCAACAGCGACCAGGCCGCGATCGCATCGGCCGAGGCCAACGCGCAGGCCGCTCAGGTCGCGGTCGACCAGACGGTGATCCGCGCCCCGTTCGACGGCATCGTGCTCGCCAAGCACGCGAACGTCGGCGACAACATCACGCCGTTCTCGTCCGCGTCGGACAGCAAGGGCGCGGTCGTGACGATCGCCGACATGAAGACGCTCGAGGTCGAGGCCGACGTCGCCGAATCGAACATCGCGAAGATCCGCGCCGAGCAGCCGTGCGAGATCCAGCTCGACGCGCTGCCCGACATGCGCTTCGCCGGCCGCGTGTCGCGCATCGTGCCGACCGTCGACCGCTCGAAGGCCACCGTGCTCGTGAAGGTGCGCTTCGTCGACCGCGACGAGCGCGTGCTGCCCGACATGAGCGCGAAGATCGCCTTCCTGTCGAAGCCGGCGACCGCGCAGGACCGGCAGCCGGTGACGGCCGTGCAGGCGAGCGCCGTGGTCGAACGCGATGGCCGGCCGGTCCTGTTCGTCGTGAAAGACGACGTCGTGCATGCCGTGGCCGTGACGAAGGGCGCGCGGATCGGTGAGCTCGTTGCAGTGCGCGGCGTGACACCCGGCGACACGGTCGTGCTCGCGCCGGGCGCGAAGCTGAAGGACGGCGCGAAAGTGACCGTCGCGAAGAAGTAGCGCGCGTGAACGACGCCCGGCCACCCCTCGTCGAGCTCAGCCACGTCGCGAAGTCGTATCGGCGCGGCAACCAGATCGTGCCCGTGCTGACCGACATCACGCTCGACATCGGCGAAGGCGACTTCGTCGCGCTGATGGGGCCGTCGGGCTCCGGCAAGAGCACGCTGCTGAACCTGGTGGCCGGCATCGACCGGCCCGACAGCGGCGAGCTGCGCGTGGGCGGCCTCGACATCTCGCAGCTCGCCGAGGCGCAGCTGGCCGAATGGCGCGCGGCGAACGTCGGCTTCATCTTCCAGTTCTACAACCTGATGCCCGTGCTCACCGCGTTCGAGAACGTCGAGCTGCCGCTGATGCTCACGCACCTGTCGCGCCGCGAGCGGCGCGAGCGCGTCGAACTCGTGCTCGACATGGTGAACCTCGGCGACCGGATGAGCCATTACCCGTCGGAACTGTCGGGCGGCCAGCAGCAGCGCGTCGCGATCGCGCGCGCGCTGATCACCGATCCCGTGCTGATCGTCGCCGACGAGCCGACCGGCGACCTCGACCGCGCATCGGCCACCGACGTGCTCGCGATGCTGCAGCGGATGAACGCCGAGCTCGGCAAGACGATCATCATGGTGACGCACGACGCGCACGCGGCCGGCGCCGCGCGCTCGCTCGTCCATCTGGAAAAAGGGGAGCTGATCGATGGGCACGCCGGCTGACCGGCTGCGGGAGCGCGCGCGATGTACGTGCTGAAGCTGATCGCGCGCAATGCGCTGCGGCACCGGCTGCGCACGCTGCTGACCGTGCTCGGGCTCACCATCGCCGTGCTCGCGTTCGGGTTGCTGCACACCGTGGTCGACGCGTGGTACGCAGGCGCGGCCGCCGCATCCAGCGGGCGGCTCGTCACGCGCAACGCGATCTCGCTCGTGTTTCCGCTGCCCGTCAGCTACGAGAACCGGATCCGCGGCGTCGAAGGCGTGACGGCCGTGGTCCGCTCGAACTGGTTCGGCGGCATCTACCGCGACCCGAAGAACTTCTTCGCGAGCTTCGCCGTATCGGACAACTATCTCGACCTGTACCCGGAGTTCATCATCCCGGCGCAGCAGCGCGCCGACTACGATCGCGACCGCCGCGGCTGCCTCGTCGGCCGCCAGCTCGCGACGCAATTCGGCTTCAGGATCGGCGACGTGATCCCGCTGAAGGGCACGATCTACCCGGGCACGTGGGATTTCGTCGTGCGCGGCATCCTGGACGGCCGTGACGACTCGACGATCACGCGGCAACTGGTGTTCCACTGGGAATACCTGAACGAGACGGTGCGCCAGCGCACGCCTAAGCAGGCCGACCAGGTCGGCGTATTCGTGCTCGGCGTCGCGAACCCCGACGACGGCGCGTCGATCGCGCGCAACGTCGACGCAGTGTTCAAGAACTCGCTCGCCGAGACGCTGACCGAGACCGAGCAGGCGTTCCAGCTCGGCTTCGTCGCGATGTCGAACCAGATCATCGCGGCGATCCGCGTCGTGTCGTACGTGGTGATCCTGATCATCATGGCCGTGATGGCCAACTCGATGGCGATGAGCGCGCGCGAGCGCACGGCCGAATACGCGACGCTGAAGGCGCTCGGCTTCGGCCCCGGCTTCCTCGCGCTGATCGTGTTCGGCGAATCGGTCGTGATCGCGGTGGCCGGCGGCGGGCTCGGAATCCTGGCGACGCCGCCCGCCGCGAGCCTGTTCAAGCAGGCGGCCGGCGGCATCTTCCCGGTGTTCAAGGTGTCGACCGAGACGGTCGTGCTGCAGGCCGCGTGCTCGGTCGCGGTCGGCTTCGCGGCGGCGATCGTGCCGGCGTGGCAGGCGGCGCGCGTGCGCGTGGTCGAAGGCCTCAGGGCAATCGGTTAGGTTGGCGCATGGCGATCCCGCTCAACTACATCGCGCGCAACCTGTGGACCCGCCGGCTCACCACCGCGCTGACCGCCGGCGGGATGGCGCTCGTGATCTTCGTGTTCGCGACCGTGCAAATGCTCGACGCGGGGCTCACAAAGACGCTCGTGTCGACCGGCGAACCCGACAACGCGGTGGTGATCCGCAAGGGCGCCGAAACCGAGATCCAGAGCTCGATCGACCACCAGCAGGCCAATGCGCTCGCAATGCACCCGGCCGTCGCGCTCGGCCCCGACGGCCGGCCGCTCGTGTCGAAGGAAGCGGTCGTGCTGATCTCGCTGGTGAAGACCTCGACCGGCAAGCCGTCGAACGTCGTGATCCGCGGCGTGTCACCGTCCGGCCTCGCGCTGCGCCCGCACGTGAGGCTCGTCGCCGGCCGCATGTTCGCGCCCGGCTCGTCTGAAATCATCGTCGGCAGCGCGATCGCGAAAGGGTTCAGCGGCACGCAGCTCGGCGACAGCCTGCATTTCGCGCAGCGCGACTGGACCATCGTCGGCATCTTCGACGCGGGCGGGAGCGGCTTCGATTCGGAGATATGGGGCGACGTCGACCAGCTGATGCAGTCGTTCCGGCGCACCAGCTATTCGTCGATGGTGCTGCGCATCCCGAGCGCCGACGGCTTCGCGCGCTTCAAGGCCGACATCGACGTCGACCCGCGGCTCACCGACGAGGCGAAACGCGAACAGACCTTCTACGGCGACCAGTCGAAGGCGCTGTCGACGTTCATCAACATCCTCGGCATCACGCTGTCGACGATCTTCTCGATCGCCGCGATGATCGGCGCGATGATCACGATGTATGCGTCGGTCGCGAACCGCGTCGCCGAGATCGGCACGCTGCGCGCGCTCGGCTTCAAGCGCACGAACGTGCTCGCCGCGTTCCTGCTGGAAGCGCTGCTGCTCGGCTTCGTCGGCGGCGTCGCGGGGCTCGCATGCGCGTCGCTGATGCAGTTCGCGTCGTTCTCGACGACCAACTTCCAGACCTTCGCGGACCTGTCGTTCCGCTTCGTGCTGACGCCCGCGATCGTCGTGAAGACGCTGCTGTTCTCGCTGGTGATGGGGCTCGTCGGCGGGTTCCTGCCGGCGATGCGCGCCGCGCGGCTGAAAATCGTCGACGCGCTGCGCGCGCAGTGACGCGCGCCGCCGCTCACGTTCAACGTTCGCGCGGCACCCACGCGCCGTGAAACCCGGCCGGCACGCGGCGCGGCAGGTGCACGGTCGCGACCGGCCCCGCGTCGATCGCGCGCGCATCGAGGATCACGACGTCGCTCGTATCCGTCGCCGCGCGGTAGACCATCACCAGCAGCCAGCCGTCGTCCTCGTTCGTGCCGCCGGGGCGCGGCACGAACACCGGCTCGCTGTTCTGGTCGCCGGCCGGCACCGCGTAGCGCTTCGTCGTGCCGCTCGCGTGGTCGAAGCGCATCACGCCGCGCATTTCCACCGGGTTCGGCTGCTCGACCGCATACAGGTAGCGGTAGCGGCGCCCCGTCCGGCTTTCGTTGATGCGCGGCATCTCGATGCCGCCGTCGGCGAGCGGCCCTTCGTCGATCAGCCCGTTCGCCGTATCGATCACGTAGCGCCACAGCTCGCCGACCGGGTTGTCGGCGAAGCGGCCCGTGCCCGCGTCGAGCCGCAGGAACGACGGATAGCGCACCGCATCGAGCACGATGCACGACGCATCGCAGTCGTATGCGTTCACGACGTGCAAGATGAAGCACGGCTCGACGTCGAACCACCGCACCGCGCCGCCGTGGCGCGGGAGCACGCCGATGCGCGCGGGCCGGTCGTCGTGCCAGCGCAGCGGCATCCGGTGGCCCTGCTTCAGCAGCGAGAAGTCGTAGCCGACGTTCAGGTCGAGCAGCAGGCTGCGGGTTTCGGTGATCGCGAGGTCGTGCATCATCGACGGCGCGTTCAGGTCGATCTCGAGATCGACGCGCTGCACGCCCTGCGCGTCGGCCACACCGTAGCGCAACCACGGCGCGCGCCAGTCCGCGCGGAACGCGATCAGCTCGCCGGTCACCGGATCGACCTTCGGATGCGCGGTCATTCCGCCGCCGAGGCCCGCGTGCCGTGCGGGCACGCCGAGCGAATCGAGCGCGGCCGTGATCGCGAACGGTGCGCCGCCCTCCGACAGCGCGAGCAACTCGCCGGCATGCTGCAGCACGTTCACGTTCGGATTGGTGTCGGGCAATTGCCGCGCCTCACCGGGCGCATGCACGGCCGCCCAGCGCTGCGTGCGCGCCCAGCGGTTCCGGTAGCCGGTCGCGCGGCCGTCGCCGAATGCGATCGCATGCAGCATCGCGGCTTCCGGCCACCACGACAGCACGTCGCTCCCTTCGAAGCGGCCGCCCGGCGGATTCGGGCCGTTGCGCAGCAACGTGCCGGCGAGTTCGAGCGGGATCGCGCCGGTCACGCGCAGGTCGACGAGATCGACCTCGTCAGCGACCGGCGCGATCGCGCCGCGGTTCAGATCGAATGCGGTCATGGCGTCCGTTGCTCCTGTCAGCAATCTTCGGTGGACGGCGGCAGTTCGCCGCGCGCCAGTGCGAGCGCGTGGTCGCGCACGTCGTCCGGCCAGCCGGCGATCAGCTCGGCGACGCGTGTCAGGTCGTTCGCATACAGCGCGCGCGCGGCCTCCTCGAAACCGGGCAGGTCGCCCGCCATCGCCGACATGAAGTGGTACGCGCGCGCCTGCGCGTCGCGTCGCCGGTCGGCTTCCGCGTGGGTGCGCCGTGCGTCCTCGACGAGCTTGCGCAATGCGACCGACGCACCGCCGGGCTGCGTGGCCAGCCATTCCCAGTGACGCGGCAGCAGCGTGACCTCGCGCGACACGACGCCGAGCTTCGGCCGGCCGCGGCCGCGCTGCTCGCCCGCGCCTGCCGGCTCGCCTGAGCCGGCCGATGCATCGCCCGACGTCGGCGTATAGCGCGCGCGGATCTCGTCCGCCGTGCCGCGGAGGTCGAGGTCGATCGAACGGCCGGTCGCGTCGTCGAAGATCAGGATCGTGGTGGACATCGCATCGCCGGCAGCCTGGCGGACCGCGAGCGCGACGGTCGCGAGCGGGCCCGACGCAAGGCGTCGGTGGCCGTCGAATGCCGTGTAGGAAGGAAGCAGTGTGGTGTTCATCGTGGTCGCCCGCAGGCTGGAATCGGAATGACGCTATTTTTATCCGGGTATAAATTGGATGTCAATATCACCCGGGTAAAAATATTCCGGCAGCCATGGCACCGCCCCGGGCCAGCTGGCCGATCGATTCAATTGCTGAATCGATCAAGTCAGCAATTGGCATGAAGGCGCAAATTTCGACGTGACAGAATGGCCCGGACGCCCTGCCCGCAGGCAACGGCGTCCGGCCTCCGGCCGGCCGCACCCACACGAACGGCGCGCACCGACGCGCCAGCCGCACGACGGCACCTTCCGCCCTTCGGAGGAGACAGTCATGAATCCGCTTCAAGCGCTGCCGGCGTCCGCGTCGGCAACGGCCCGGCGCACCCGCGTGCGCTGGCTGGTGCTGGCCGTCCTGTTCGCGGTCACGACGATCAACTACGCGGATCGCGCGGCGATCGCGATCGCGGGCCCGAGCCTCGCCCGCACGCTGCACCTGAGCCACGTGCAGATGGGCTTCATCTTTTCCGCGTTCGGCTGGTCGTACGTGATCGCGCAATTGCCGGGCGGCTGGCTGCTCGACCGTTACGGATCGCGCATCGTCTACGCATTCAGCATCTTCTTCTGGTCGCTGTTCACGCTGTTGCAAGGCGGGATCGGCTTCTTCGGCGGCGCGGCCGCGTTCGCGCTGCTGTTCGGGCTGCGCTTTCTCGTCGGCGCGGCCGAGGCGCCGTCGTTCCCCGCCAACAGCCGGATCGTGTCCGCGTGGTTCCCTGCGCCCGAGCGCGGCACCGCGTCGGCGATCTTCAACGCCGCGCAGTACGCGGCGACCGTCGTGTTCGCGCCGCTGATGGGCTGGCTCGTGCACGCGTTCGGCTGGCAATCGGTGTTCGCGGTGATGGGCGTGCTCGGCTTCGCGGCCGTGCTGGTCTGGAACCGCACGATGTACGACCCGAAGGACCACCCGACCATCAACCGCGCGGAACTCGACTACCTCGCCGAAGGCGGCGCGCTCGTCAACATCGACCAGGCGACCGGCGGACGCGACGGCGGCCCGTCGATGCGCCACGTGAAGGCGCTGCTGAAGAGCCGGATGCTGATCGGCGTGTACGTCGCGCAGTACTGCATCAACGCGCTCACCTATTTCTTCATCACGTGGTTTCCCGTCTATCTCGTGCAGGCGCGCGGGATGTCGATCCTCAACGCGGGGCTCGTCGCGTCGATCCCGGCCGTGTGCGGGTTCCTCGGCGGGATTCTCGGCGGCGTCGTGTCCGACGGGCTGCTCAAGCAGGGCCGCTCGCTGTCGGTCGCGCGCAAGGTGCCGATCGTGTTCGGCATGCTGCTGTCGATGTCGATGATCGTCTGCAACTACACCGATTCGCACGTGCTCGTCGTGCTGTTCATGGCGCTGTCGTTCTTCGGTAAGGGGCTCGGCGCGCTCGGCTGGGCCGTCAACGCCGACACCGCGCCGCGCCAGATCGCGGGCTTGAGCGGCGCGCTGCTCAACACGTGCGGCAACCTCTCCAGCATCACGACGCCGATCGCGATCGGCTACATCGTCGACCGCAGCGGCTCGTTCAATGGCGCGCTGGTCTATGTCGTCGCGCACGCGCTCGTCGCCGTGATCTGCTACCTGTTCGTCGTCGGCGAGATCCGCCGCGTCGAGCTTCGATGAACCGCGCGGGCCGCGCCGGCGCGGCCGGCGGCCCGTGCACCACCGGAACCAGGAGCGAACCGATGTCCGAATCCCGCCGTGCCGGCACCCCGCACGTCACGCGCATGCAGGTGATTCCCGTCGCCGGCCGCGACAGCATGTTGCTCAACCTGTGCGGCGCGCACGCGCCGTACTTCACGCGCAACCTCGTGATCCTCGACGACAGCAGTGGACACACGGGCGTCGGCGAAGTGCCGGGCGGCGAAGGCATCCGCCACGCGCTCGAACGCATGACGGATCTCGTGGTCGGTCAGTCGATCGGACGCTACCAGGCGACGCTCAACGCGGTGCGCGCGGCGCTGTCCGGCGCGGGCCCGGGTGCGGGCCGCACGATCCGGCACGAGGTGACGTCGGCCGGCGAAGCCGCGGTGCTGCGGCAGCCCCACGAGATCAACCTGCGGCTCGACAACGTGATCACCGCGATCGAGGCCGCGCTGCTCGACCTGCTCGGCCAGCATCTCGACGTGCCGGTTGCGGCGCTGCTCGGCGAAGGCCAGCAGCGCGACGCGGTGCCGATGCTCGCGTACCTGTTCTACATCGGCGACCGGGGCCGCACCGACCTGCCGTATCGCGACGAGACGCACGCGTCGGATGCATGGTTCCGGCTGCGCAACGAGGAAGCGCTCACGCCGGCCGCGATCGCGCGGCAGGCCGAAGCCGCGGTCGATCGCTACGGCTTCGCCGATTTCAAGCTGAAGGGCGGCGTGATGGCCGGCGCCGACGAGATGGAAGCGATCGCCGCGATCAAGGCGCGCTTCCCCGACGCTCGCGCGACGCTCGACCCGAACGGCGCGTGGTCGCTCGACGAAGCCGTCGCGCTGTGCCGCGGGCAAGGCCACCTGCTCGCGTATGCGGAAGATCCGTGCGGGCCGGAAGGCGGCTATTCGGGCCGCGAGGTGATGGCCGAATTCCGCCGCGCGACAGGCATTCCGACCGCGACCAACATGATCGCGACCGACTGGCGGCAGATGGATCATGCGGTGCGGCTGCAGGCGGTCGACATCCCGCTCGCCGACCCGCATTTCTGGACGATGCAGGGCTCGGTGCGGCTTGCGCAGCTGTGCCGTGACTGGGGGCTCACGTGGGGCTCGCATTCGAACAACCACTTCGACGTGTCGCTCGCGATGTTCACGCATGCTGCAGCGGCCGCGCCCGGCACGATCACCGCGATCGACACGCACTGGATCTGGCAGGAAGGCGATGCGCGGCTCACGCGCGAGCCGCTGAAGATCGTCGGCGGCCAGGTGGCCGTGCCGGAGCGGCCGGGCCTCGGGATCGAGCTCGACATGGCGCAGGTCGAAGCCGCGCATGCGCTTTATCGGCAGGTTGGCGGTACAGCGCGCGACGATGCGGTCGCGATGCGCTATCTCGTGCCGGGGTGGACGTACGATCCGAAGCGGCCGAGTGTCGGGCGGGGGTGAGGGTGAAGGCGGGTAGCGGCTGGTTGTTGCCAAACACCGGAAACGCCCGCATCCTGCCGGCTGCCTGAATCGGCCCGCACGGCGAGCGGTTCGGCGGCCCGTCTCCACCCGAAAAAGAACCGCCCGTCATGACGTCTTCCGATCCGACACCGCGACAGCTCATCGTCTACGTCCTGTATTCGGTGCTGGGCCTGCCCGCGAGCATGACCGCCGCTGGCTATGTCGCCCCGCTGATCACGCGGAACGTGTCGAACTTCGAAGGCGGCGCCGGCTACGCAACGTTGTGGTGGCTCGTCCTGCTGACCTGCGCGTCCTACGCGCTGTCGTTCGTCATCTTCGCGGTGCTGCGGAAGAGAACCGTGATTCTCGCGGTTATTACAGTGGGGTTTGCCGCGTTGGCGATGCCGACGTTCAGGCTTATCCACGAGTTGATGACCTGATCTCCGCCTGTTCTCGCACCATGTTGGCCGACGTTACTTCACGGCTTCGCAGTCAGGTTCAGTACGAGTAACCCTGGATGCCGTAATCCGTGTCGTGACGACGCCCCCACCACGGCAGATACGCATTGTTCTCGCCACGTGCGCGGAACCAGTCTCCGTCCGGGTTGATCGGTGTGAGCTTCGACGGCGGCAGCACGACGACGGCAGTCGGGTGACTGGCGTCCGTTGTACCGGCAACCAGTGCATTGCCGCCGAAATGGTTGATCCGGCCGATCGCGAGCGCGACGTCCGTCAGCGCCGTGCCTGCGCCCATATCGCCAAGCAGCGCCGGCGTGTTGAAGACCTGCTTCGTGTAGTCGAATTCCGGCAGGGTTTCCGTGAGTGTCTGTGACAGAGAGGTGAGACGCGTCGACGCCGCGTCGCTGCCCTTGCCTGCGTCGTGCACGACGAACTGGATGCTTGCGGGGTCGACGTTTGCGTTTTGAGCCGCCTGCCTGATCGTCGCCTTCCATGCCTGGACTGCGCGCGTCGTGTCGGCCTTCGCTTCGTAGTCACTTACCTTGCTCGTCGCAGCCTTACCGATCCATGCGAGTGGCTCGCGTTCGGTCTTCAGATCGGGGCCCGCGAGGAACAGCACGGTAAGGTTCTCGTTCATCTGCTCGTCTTTGGGCGGAAAGCTGGGTGCGTCCCAGTTCATCACCCATACGCTTTCCTGCGGGTGCGCCTGCAGGTAGTCGAGCGCGGCGTTCAGTGACGTGAAGCCGGCATTTGCGTTGCCGACATGGATCTGAATATCGGGCGGCGTATCTTTACTCCATAGATCGGGGAAAGATTTGCTCCCAATTGAAAAGGCCGTGATCATCTCGTTGCCAAGACGCGAGCGGGCATCCTGCGGTGACAGTCGCGAGGGAATGGCGAGTTCAACCCGAATGCCCGCCAACTCCCGCCAGTGCTGCTTGTCAGATGGTTGGACCGTATAAAAATAATGGCCATTCATCGCGTATTTACCGTGAAGCAGAACGAGGAGAGTACTGATGTATTTCCTATAAAATCCCTTCAAGGATTCATCGCCACCGTTTCCATCTGCGACAATAGCGACAGGTTTAACCGATGAAAAGCTCTTGGGGTCTGTTCTAACCATATCGTCGTTCTTGTTCGGCTTGACGAGCCCCATTGTCCACAGCAATTG
The DNA here is from genome assembly GCF_004343765.1 of Burkholderia sp. SRS-25. Taxonomy (NCBI): domain Bacteria; kingdom Pseudomonadati; phylum Pseudomonadota; class Betaproteobacteria; order Burkholderiales; family Burkholderiaceae; genus Burkholderia; species Burkholderia sp. SRS-25. Next base: position 230,121 of record NZ_PTXM01000016.1, on the reverse strand, counting down.
CCATTCCGTCGGATAGTCACGGCGCTGAAGGGGATTGAGCCATTCTAACCCCACGACTTGCACGAGAAATGGTTTCTCCTGGGCGGACGCCAAGGATGTCGGCGCAGCGACAGACTGCGCAGCGTCAGCAGTTGACGCAGAACATGCTGTCGCAAAAGCGAAAACTGCAATCCCCGCCAAGGCTAGCAGTCCGATCCATCGTGTCATTTGTTTGCACCGGCCTCTGCCCCAACCCAGGCAGCCATTTGCATCGAATGTTGCTTAACGTAGAACACCGGCCTGTTCGAAAACAGGCAAGCGAGCGAAATAACCACGCGACCAATTTGAGCATCATCTGACGCCCGCGCTTCCGCGATCATGTCTCGTTGTTTGGGAATCCCTGGTGACCAGGCGTGTCGAGCAGAACGCCCCACATTTCCGATTCGTGCCACTCGGAGGAGACTCGCGGATCGAACAATTCTGTTCTGCGGCATTCCGGGGAATTGGAATGCGTCATCACACCCAGATCAGGAAAGACCGGAGGTGGCGACTGACGAAATGAGCACCGCGCCGCACGAGGTTTTATGACCGTCGAACGACGCGGGTGCGCCCTCCACGTCGAAACCGGCTTCGCCATCGATGATCACGACCTCGCCATGCAGCGGGCACGTGCAGCGATCGCCCTGACGGGCGACCGCGCGCCCCATGACTTCACTGTTCGGGGCACCGGTCTCTACGCGGCCACCGTGGCTATGCACGTCCCCCACCCGAATAATGCCGCGCATGGATGCTCCTCAGTACGAGTAACCCTGGATGCCGTAGTTCGTGTCGTGACGACGCCCCCACCACGGCAGATACGCATTGTTTTCGCCGCGAGCGCGGAACCAGTCGGCGTTCGAATTGATCGGCGTGAGCTTCGACGGCGGCAGCACGACGACGGCAGTCGGGTGGCTAGCATCCGTTGTACCTGCAACCAGTGCATTGCCGCCGAAATGGTTGACCCGACCGATCGCGAGCGCGATGTCCGTCAGCGCAGTGCCCGCACCCATGTCGCCAAGCAGTGCCGGCGTGTTGAAGACCTGCTTCGTGTAGTCGAATTCGGGCAGCGTTTCCGTGAGCGTCTGCGACAGCGAGGCCAGACGCGACGATGCGGCATCGCTGCCCTTGCCTGCGTCGTGCACGACGAACTGGATGCTTGCGGGGTCGACGTTTGCGTTTTGAGCCGCCTGCTTGATCGTCGCTTTCCACGCCTGGACCGCACGCGTGGTGCCGGCCTTCGCTTCGTAGTCACTTACCTTGCTCGTCGCAGCCTTGCCGATCCATGCGAGTGGCTCGCGTTCGGTCTTCAGATCGGGGCCCGCGAGGAACAGCACGGTAAGGTTCTCGTTCATCTGCTCGTCTTTGGGCGGAAAGCTGGGTGCGTCCCAGTTCATCACCCATACGCTTTCCTGCGGATGCTTCTGCAGATAGTCGAGCGCGGCGTTCAGCGACGTGAAGCCGGCATTGGCGCCGCCGACGTGGATCTGAATGTCCGCTGGAAGATCCTTGCTCCACAGGTCCGTTGCCGACTTGTTGCCAATCTCGAAATAGTCCTTGATTTGGTAGGCCAGGTAATCTTTTGCCTCTTTGGGCACCAGCCGCTGAGGTATCGCGAACTCGACACGAATGCCGGCCAGCTCTCGCCATTGCCTCGGATCGTGTGGCTGTACCGTGTAGAAATAGTGACCGTTCATCACGTATTTCTCGGCAAACAGGCCCAGGAGTGAGCTGATGTATTTTTCATAGTATCCGTCGAAGCTCTCTCTGCCATTGTTGCCGTCCGCAACAATCGCAACTGGTCTAACCGACGAAAAGCTCTTTGGATCCGTTCTGACCATATCGTCGTTCTTGTTCGGCTTGACGAGCCCCATTGTCCACAGCAATTGCCATTCCGTCGGATAGTCACGGCGTTGCAATGGATTGAGCCATTCCAGACCGACGACCTGTGCGAGAAACTGCTTCTCCTGGACTGGCGCCGAAGGTATCGGTGTAGAAACTGGCTGTGCAGCCTCCGCGGACGAAGATGACCACGCCGTGGCAAATGCAAAAACAGCGATCCCAGCCAGGGCCGGCAATCCAATCCATCGTGTCATTTCTTCTCCCATGCTTCGCGTCTGTGCGCCGTGGCCTATCGCTTCGATAGCAACGATGCTCATCACAAGTAGTACTCCAACGAATGCCAGTACGAGGCGTCGTGACCGGGAAGCGAACAACGATCTCATACGCCCCCCCCGATACAGAGAAACGCACCACCCTGGCGCTTGTCGTCTATCGATTCAGGCAGCGTCGCTTCGGCGTCTTTAAGCACCCAATCCTGCAGAAAGTCGCCATTCATTTTCCCTTTCTCGAAGTAGTCGGAATAAATCCTATTCGGATTGTCTTTTTCCAACTGCTTGCCAAACCGCCAGTCGGCTTCTTTCCTGAAATCGTTCAACTGTTGCTGGGAAATTCGACAGATACCAATCGCGACATCATAGGCCAACGCCTTTTCCGCGTGCATCGGATTGGTCATGATCGTCGAGTGGTTCGTCGGGTTATTCACTTTCGCGTCGAGAATTTGCACGATCTGCTTGTTTCGCCATTTCTGATACCCGTCCGGCATCTGTGCATCGGGGCCGGCCTCACCAACGACCTCGCCACCCTTGACCCATTCCGGGTTGTCTTTGTGGCGCGCCTCCATGCGTGCGATCGCGCGATCTTCGTAACGCTGTGACGCTTCGGTGCTCGCATCTCCGTGCGGCGCCATCTCGGCTGCGTGCTTGCCCTTGGCATTGTAAGTGTCGTATGGATCTGCCGTGTTTATGGTTGTCTTGTTCTTGTTACGCTGAGCCGCCACCGGATCGTTGTCCTCGTTGAAATCGCTCTCCGCGTCGCCATCCCTCACTTGCACGACCGCGCCAAAGCGGATCGCCTGCGGGAAGAAGGGTTCCGGCAGGCCCGGCGCATCACACAGCACGTGCCAGCCCTTCGGCGGATCAGCGTTAGTGCGAAACATGCCGAATGCGGACGTTGCCATCGTCACGATATACAACGCTGGGGCGAAAGCGATGGTTCCGACCTTGCCATACCACTTCGGATTGCCTCGCAGCGCCTTGACCAGGTCGTATTTGGCAGGCGGCGATGTCGGATAGAAAAACAGCTTCGACGACCCTCTTCCGTAACGCCAATCATCCTCCCATGTCCGGTAGACAACCGGCGCCTCCTGGCCGACCTGAAAATTGGTGGCGAAGACGCGCTGCGTAAAAAGGCTCGAGCCCTTTACGAGCTCCACCTCTTTCGGATGCAATCCACGCCAGCCCATCCCCTGGACCGGCGCAGCGGAAATCACTTGATCGTGTGGGCATGAGTACAAGGTCACACGCCCGTAGGTGTAGTTCTGGACGCCATACTGCTTTCTATCGTTGTCGGGATCATAGGCTGGCTTGCCGTCTTCGCGCGGCTTCATGTTCGCCATCGTCATCCGGTAGTCGAGCGGGTCGCGCTGGTCTTCCGAATCCTTGCTCTGCGCAATCAGTTCGAAAAACGCCTTCAAGGTGTTCACCCGCGCCTGAGATTCAACCCGACCGCGATTACCGTGGGAATCCTTGTCGTTACGCTCAGTCCAGTGTTCCATGAACGGTGAGTTATCGCCCTCGATGGAACCGACAACACCGTACGGTGGGTTGGCCAGCACATAGGTATCGGCTACGCATCTCACGCCAGCCTTCGCCGAAAGCCTGTCACCGAGGAACGCAGAGGCAATGCCAACCATGTTGCCCTGGCTATGGCACACCACCGTAATCGGGACATCCTTCTGAACCTTGCGGATCGAGCCAATGAGTTTCGCCAGCCGCAGTGCGCCCATCACGTTATACATGCGCGGCGGAGTCTCGAAGATCGGCCGCTGCGTGGGGTTAATGCCCTGCACATTGATGAACCCGAAGATGCGTGGATCGACACCCGCGTTCCAGAGATCCGGCAGGCTGCCGCATCCATTTGCGAATGGACCGCCCCCCCAATAATTCTTTTCGTTCAGGAAAATCGACTCGCCGTAACGCTTCAGCTCCTCCGCGTTCGCTTTGTAGCCCCAACGGAAATGGATGACAGGCGAGTAAGTATTTTCGTCTGGTTGGAGGTAGGTTTTCGACGTGAGCTTCGGGTTAATGAATCCATCATCCGTTAGGCTCGCCGTGTAATGCATCGGACCCATCTGGCCGCCCTGCGGCCCGCGGTGCGTCAACTGATCTTCCTCACGCCCAAGGCGCTTGTTCAAGCCCGCACAAAGCCCCTCCTCACCCGGCTCAAACCACTCCCCTTCCGAGTTGACCCCGTGCACGAAAATCACGATGCCCGGCAACGGCATCTGCATCACGCACAGGTAGTCGGATTGGTTGAGCGTTACCACGCCATTGCCGTTGGCGACCAGATAGCGATTCTGCGAATCGTCACCGCCTCCCGACGTTCCCCCGCCCGCAGGCGTACGCGGATCGAGACCGCCACCGCCACTCGCTGCATCCTGCGCCGGCGGATTGTTTTCAGATGCACCCGGACTAGCCGGTGCAGTATCGGCTGTGTCTGCCATGATTACTTTTATCCCCGGTCAGATCTTGTTCTTGAAGAAATTCACGACGAACGGCTCGAACTGGTTGCTCTGGATAGGAGCAAGCTTGCCCGCGGCATCGGACTGCCCCTTGATCACTTCGCCCGACGCCTTCGTGATTTCCGCCTGCATGCCCTCGACGGCCTGCCCATCGGTCGCCCGCACGAGCTTCGGCACACGCCCGAGCGGCGCATGATCGAACTTCGGCATGTCCGTGCTCATGCTCGCCGGCCCCTGCCACGAGTGCCCAGCGGACTTCACCGTGAAACTGCCCGGGCACCCCAGCTCGATATCGCTGCCGTGCAGTTTCAGGTACGCGCCGCCGGACGTCGTGAACACCACCTCGTCGCTCGCCATGCCTGCGAGCTTGCCGCCGGCCGCCGTGAACTGAATGTTCTTCGCGGAATCGATCTGCGTGTCGTCGTTCTGACTCTGCAGCGTCACCTTGCCCTGATTCGCGATCGCCGACACGCCATCGCTGTGGGCGAACATCGCAACGCCGCGCCCGCCGTGCAACGCGATGCGCTGCCCGCTCGTCAGCTGGACATGTTGCTGCGCGACCTGGTCGATGTTCTCGCCGGCGTAGGTCACGTGCGTCTTCGGCGTGATCGCAACCGAACCGGCTTGCGCGCCGAACGCCATCAGCGCCTGCGACCCGGCCGCATCGCCAGTGCCGGTGGTGCCCGACGCGCCGCTGCCGGGCGTCCACCCCTTGAACGCAGCGGCAACGGCCTGCTGGCCCGCCGTATCGGCGGCCTGACCGCCATGCTGACCGGCGTAGTCGCCCAGCGACTTGAACAACTCGGTGCACTCGCCGAGCAGTCGCAACAACTCGTCACGATCGAGCTGCCCGCCGCTCGCCTGCGAGCGTGCATAGGTCGTCAGCAGAATCCCCTGCGCGGCCCGCAGCGCGGCAGCCGCGTCGGTACGCAATTCCGCGCCCTCTCCACGGTCCTGGCCCCGGCCGTCCTGGCGGGGCTGCGTCAGGTACCCCAGATTCAGTTGAGAGTGCGCGTGCTCGCTCGCCAGCTGGCTGGAAATCTGTCCCGGCGTATCGTCGAGACGCAGCTGGTTATACCGGCTCCCCTTGATTTCCTTGGTCTTGATCCCCGACACATAGCGGTTGCCGGGGAGATTGCCGATATGGGTGAATGCCGCCGGCGGATTCACGCCGTTGCTCAGCACGTTGATGATGACCAGCCGGTCCGGATCGCCGCCGAGGCTGCCGATCAGGACTTCCATGCCGACACGCGGCAGAAAGAGCGCGCCGAAGCTTCCGCCGGCGAGACTCGCCCCGACACGGATCGGCGCGCTGTCGCCGGCGTTGTCGTTCGTGCCCGCGCCCTGCGCGTGTGCATGGTCGGCCGGATCGAGCCCGTGAATCCGTACGCGGACGCGGCCATCGGCATCGCAGAACACTTCCTCGCCCTGCTGGCCGACGATCGTGCCGGTCAGCAGATGCACGGGCGGCAGGTCGATCTTCGGGTCGTATGCGGGCGCCAGCGGTACGCCACGCCGCACGCAGGTGAAATGATTCTCGTAGCGCGTGTCGGGCTCGGTCGCTGCGGCAGGCTGCTGCAATGGCGACGGATAAGCCAGGTGCCGGCTCGCCGCAAACAGCGCCTGCACGCGGTCGGTCAGCCCCTTCGGCAGATTGTTCCAGACGTCGTGGTCGATCGACGTGATCACGAACTGCCGCTGGTCGGTGGGCTGCATGTCCCGTTCGGGATCCCCGGTCAGCGTGACCCATGTGCCGACGGCAAGGTCGCGTACGCTGCTCACGCCGTCGTAACGCTCGGCTTCGAACTGATGCGCGAGCATCCGGGCGCGCGTGAGGCGCTCGTGATCGCTCCACGAGTCGCCCGCATGCGGGATGTCGATCGCGACGTCGGTCAGCAATTGCGCCAGGTCGTTGCCGGCCTCGCCCTGGTCGAGGCTCGCCGCGACCATCGACTCGTCGATACGCGCTTTCTTGTAGTCCCACGACGGGCGACCGACCTGACCGGGTGTCAGACGCTGATGCAGGGCGAACAACGTGACGGTGTCACGCTCCTCGGTCGCGGCGTCGCGCGGATGCAGCCGCACCGTACCGGCCGGCGCCTGGGGCAACGACATCGGATCGTCACAGCACACGAGCGTATGCGCGGGCGTGTCATCGTGGCTATTGCCCTTGCCCGCGCCGGCCTTGGCAAACACCGTAATGCCCTCGCGTCGCAACAGGCGGCGCACGAACTTCGCATCCGATTCGTTGACCTGGCGTGTCAGTTCGCGCGCTGGATATCGGTCGCGACTCAAGCCCGACAGGTCGAACTCAAAGGCCGCCGCCAGCGCCGGGCTGCGCTGACGCCATTCAGTAAACAGTGTCGAGAGGATGTCGACGACGCTGCTCTGACGGAATACGCGGGAATTCGTGCGCTTGTCCATCAACGACAGGGCATCGCATACGGTCAGTTGGTACACGCACAGCTCGCCGTCGCTCTGGCCGATCTGCACGTCCTGGATGATCGCGTTGACGAAGTGCAACTGCCCCCGATCGGTGACGAGCCGGATCGAGACAGGGACGCCGAGAAACAGCCGCGGCGGCAGGTTGTGGCGCGCCGACACGCAGGTCAGATGCCCGCGAATGCCGGTCATCAACCCTTCGTGCACGTGCGCGTGCTGCAGCGCAAGCAAGTGCCCCAGTGCGTCTTGCGCCTTGCCGAAATTCAAGGCGACTGGTCGACGGTTCCAGTCGACCACCCCCGATGCAAAGCTGCTTATTGTTTCGTTTATCGACACAGCCGCTCTCTCAATATTGTTGTCGACCTGTTGGCTTCGGCTTCGCGACGCGCGTCATCGCGCGGTCACACTACCGATTTGTGACAGCGAGCATATCAAATTAACGGAAATATTTCGGCACCCTACGTGTATCCATGCCGGCTGCCGACACAATCTGACGAAAAATGACGGATTCCGGCATCACGCGGGGGCGGCGCCGACCGCAGCCCGAGGGGATCGAGCGATTCGCGCGGAAAAACACGCGGCTGAAGAGGAAGTCGACGAAGCAACGTGCACACACGCCGATGTCGAGCAGAAAAGCAAAAAGCCGACACGAGGCCGGCTTTTTGTTTGCGATACATAAGGCTGTACGCCCGGGGGAAGCACAACGCTGCACCCGGTGCAGCATTACCCTTCCTGCCTCAAGACGCGATCGGCCCTTCGAATCCCGTTGGTGGAGCGGAGGAGGATCGAACTCCCGACCTTCGCATTGCGAACGCGACGCTCTCCCAGCTGAGCTACCGCCCCAACAGTCAACAATCATACACACGCATTTCTGCGCTTGGCAATAGGGGTTGAATCGCCCCTCGAACCTTACTTTGACGGCGCGCCAGCCAGCACCCATTCGACCACCGAACGCACGTCGGCGTCGCTCATGCGCGGGTGCGCGGGCATCGGAATGGCGCCCCAGACGCCCGAGCCGCCTTCCTTCACCTTCTTCGACAGCTTGGCCACGGCCTGCGGATCAGCCTTGTAGCGGGCGGCGATATCCTTGAACGACGGGCCGACGAGCTTGCGGTCCACCGCGTGGCAGCCCATGCACGCGTTGCCGCGCGCGACCTTCAGGCCGTCACCGACATCCGCGTGCGCGACGCCCAGCGTGCCAACCACGAGCGCCGCGATTGCGGCGCCCTGCACCGTCCACTGTTTCATCTGCTTCATCTGCCTGTTCTTCATTGCGACGGGGCCTTCGGGTTGCCCGGGTGCACGTTCGACGAATTCGAGATCGGTGCGGGCGGCTGCAGCGGCGTGGACTGCACCGACGCGTCGGGCACGGCGCCCACCGTCGCGGTATCCGCCGGCGCGGCGGCGGCCTGCGCGCCGGATGCGCCGCTTGCGGGCGATGCGTTCTGCAGCGCCTGCGCGTCCTGAGGCTTCACGTACTGGAACACCTTCACGACCTTCTCGACGCCCGGCACCTGGCTGGCGGCTTCCGCACCGCGATTGCCCTCGTCGACCGTCACGAGCCCCATCAGGTAAAGGTTGCCGCGTTCGCTGACGACCTTGTAGTAGTTCGCCGAGATGCCCTTCGTCGCGATCAGCTCGGACTTCACGCGCCCTTCGAGGTACGAGTCGTTCGCGCGCGACGACAGCGACGACGCCGGCTCGACCGACAGCTCGTTGACGATGCCGTTCACGTTGTTGATGGCGCGCACGATTTCCTCGGCGCGCTGCTTCGATGCATCGTTCGGCACTTCACCCGTCAGCAGCACGCGGCGGTTGAACACCGTCACGTTCACGTGGGACTGGTCGGGCAGCCCGTTGTTGATCTGCGAGAGCGACTTGACCTGGATCTCGCGATCCTCCGTCTGCGCACCGAGCGTACGGCGATCGGTCGCGATCAGCGCGCCGCCGCCGGCCGCTGCGCCCACGACCCCGAGCACACAACCCTGCAGCGACACGGCGAGGCCCGCCGTCAACGCAGCGAGCAGCGTGGTTCTGACGAGCGTCTGTTTGACGCGGCTTTGATTCATCGACGGCTCTCCTTCGTTCAATCCTCACCCAGCAGCATCGCGTCGATGCCGTCGCACAGGCAGTGGATGGTCAGCAGATGGACTTCGTGGATGCGCGCCGCGCGAACGGCGGGCACGCTGATCGGAATATCGGTATCGGACAGTGCGGCGGCGACCGCGTGGCCTTCGCCGCCCGTCAGCGCGACGACGGTCATCTCGCGCTCGTGCGCTTCGTCGATCGCCGCCAGCACGCGCGGCGACGCGCCGGCCGGATCGAGCACCAGCAGGATGTCGCCGGTCTGGCCGAGCACGCGCACCTGCTGCGCGAACAGCTGATCGGCGGACACCGCGCCCGCGAGGCCGCCCTGCGACGCATCGGTGGCCAGCGCGATCGCGGGCAGGCCCGGGCGCTCGCGCTCGAAGCCGCCGACGAGCGATACGGCGAGGTAATGCGCGGCGGCGGCCGACGGGCCGTCACCGCAAGCGACGATCTTGTTGCCGTTCGCCAGCGCGGCGAACATCGCATCGACCGCGGCTGCGATCGGCAGCGACAGCGCGTCGGCAGCTTCGGCGTGAAGCGCGGCGCTGTCGCGGAAATGTTGCTGAATACGTTCGACTGACATCGATTCCTGGTGAACTGGGCGCGCGGCACGCATCGCGCGACATCGTGGGTGCGGCGAGTTTACCGTACTCCGGCACCCTCTCCGGGGGTCCGGCAAGAACTCTTTACATCTCGTCACAGCTCGCGGCTACGCATCGTCGGCACGAAATGCGTCGCGCAACCACACGAGCCGGCCGGCCTCGAACGCGACGACGTCGAAGCGGCACGCGGCGCCGGCGCCGTGCCGCGCCCAGAACTGGAGCGCAGCCGCCACCAGCCGACGCCGCTTGCGCCAGCCGACGCTCGCGGCCGCGCCGCCATGCCGGACGCTGCGCCGCGCGCGCACCTCGACGAACACGAGCATGCCGTCGGGCTCGCGCATCACGAGATCGAGCTCGCCCCCGCGCATCGTCACGTTCGCCGCGACGAACACGAGGCCGCGGCGTTCGAGAAACTGCCGCGCACGGAGCTCGAACGCCGCGCCGACCGGTTTGGATCGCGCCGCATCCGAAAAGTTGTCGCCGGCGCGTACCAAACCGCGCCCGCCGCCCGGCCGGGCCGGCGCCGCGTGGCACAATGCCGTCCTTGTTCCGCTTGCGCCGCGATTGCGCGCATTGCCTGCCATGACTGCCCTCCTCGAACTCGCCCGCACGCAGCACTACCCGGACGCCGCGCTCTACGTGGTCGCCACGCCGATCGGCAACACCGCCGACATCACGCTGCGCGCGCTGCACGTGCTCGGCCTCGCCGACCGCATCGCGGCCGAAGACACCCGCAACACGGGCCAGCTGCTCGCCCGCTACGGAATCTCGAAACCGCTCGTCGCCGTGCACGAGCACAACGAACGCGAAGCCGCGCAACGCGTGATCGAACTGCTGCGCGGCGGCGAACGCGTGGCCTATGTTTCGGACGCCGGCACGCCCGGCATCTCGGACCCCGGCGCGCGGCTCGTCGACGCGGTGCGCGCCGCCGGCTTCGCGGTGATCCCGCTGCCGGGCGCGAGCGCGGCGGTGACCGCGCTGAGCGTGGCCGGCGGCTGGGCCGGCGCGTTCACGTTCGCGGGCTTCCTGCCGCCGAAGGCAAAACAACGCGCGACCGCGCTGCAGGCGCTGGTATCGCACCCGTATGCACTGGTGTTCTACGAAGCGCCGCACCGGATCGCCGAAACCGTCGCCGCACTCGCCGACGCATTCGGCCCCGCGCGCCGGCTGCTGATTGCGCGCGAGCTCACCAAGCTACACGAGCAGTTGTTCCAGGGCACCCTGGCCGAAGGACAGACCTGGCTCGCCGGCGATGCGAACCGGCAGCGCGGCGAGTTCGTGCTGGTGGTCGAGGGCGCACCGGCGACGAGCGGCGAAGCCGACGACACCGCACACGACGCGCTGCTCAAGCTGCTGCTGGAAGAGGTGCCGGTGAAAAGCGCGGCCAAGCTCGCGGCCGCGCTGACGGGCGCGTCGCGCAACACGCTCTATGCGCGCGCGCTCGTGCTGAAGGACGAAAGCTGACGCGCGAGGCGGCCGGCACCGGGAAGCCGGCGCCGGCATCGCGCCGCGCAGATAAGACAAAGGGCTGCCCGCGGGCAGCCCTTTTGCATGAGCGGTCGAGCCGCTGCGTTACTTCGCCGAGACCGAAGCGAACATTTCGTCGCGCGCCTCGCGCGCTTCCTGCGGCGACAGCCCTTCGATCTTCACGCGGCCCGTGCCGGCGTGCACGAGGCCGATCATCTTGGCAGCCGCATACGACAAGTCGAGCACGCGGCCGCGCTTGAACGGCCCGCGATCGTTGACCTTCACGACGACCCACTTGCCGGTCGACGCGTTCGTCACCTTGATGTACGACGACAGCGGCAGCGTGCGGTGTGCGGCGGTGAGCGCGTTCATGTTGAAGCGCTCGCCGTTCGCGGTGCGGCGGCCGTGGAAATCCCGCCCGTACCACGATGCGCGGCCCGTCTGGCGGAAATCGGACACATCCTTGCCATCGATCGGCTCGGCGTCCGCCAGCGACGACTTCTTCGCGTCCTTGCTGTCGCCAGCCGGCATCGACGCCAGCGCGGAATCAAAACTGAGTTGCTGCTTGTCGTCGTCCGCCTTCGCGGCAGCGGCCGTCTTGTCGACCGCCTTCTTCTGGTTCGCGCTGCTGGTGGTCTGGCTGGGTGGCACCGCGCAGCCCGTCAGCGCAAAAAACAATGCAATGGTCCCGAATCGACTCGGAAAACGTAAATTCATCGACGTGTCGCCTTCTGGTTCGGGCCGCTCCGTCGTCACGCCGATTCACAGCGCAGACATGCGGCCCGGACGGCAAATGCGTGCACGCCCCGCTCGGATGCGAGCAGGCGGCTTGCATGGGCGCGGCTTTCGTCTAGGCCGCAACCGTCCTGATTAGTTTTCACGTCTGGCGCAACCTGTCCCCAACAGCCTGACCAGACCCCACATGCCGCCATCGAACATGGCTCCACGTTCGCGCGCGTCGAAACGACCGACTCACAGGAACGGCGGCACAGGCCTCATCCGGCGGCGCGGCAGCAGGGCCGCAGGCGGGCGCGCAGCACCCGGCCGGACAAGACGTGAGCACCGAATATTCGGTGCTGGATACACCGCCGGACTCCCCGGCGGCTGATGCTTGACGGTGCCTCCGACGCCCTCTTTTAACGGGGCCGAAACACCAGCGAATTGCGTGAAATTCACGCTCAATGGGGCGCATTATACATAAACCAAAAGGTCATCTCGAAAAGCACCCCCGGCAGACCATTGATTCTCACTATGGGTGTAACAATCGACATGCTCCGGGAATGCCCGGAGGCGTCCACCGTGACGCATGTCGCGCGACCGGCAGGCGGCACGCGCGACCGGTACAATCGCTCCTTTTAGCCGCCGGTGCCTCCATGAAAGTCACGCTCATTCCGGTCACGCCGTTCCAGCAGAACTGCTCGCTGCTCGTTTGCGAAAAAACGGGCCGCGCCGCCGTCGTCGATCCGGGCGGCGATCTCGACCGGATCGAACAGGAAGTCGCGCGGCAGAACGTGCAGGTCGAGAAGGTGCTGCTCACGCACGGGCACATCGATCACTGCGCGGGCGCGAAGACGCTCGCGACGCATTACGGCGTGCCGATCGAGGGGCCGCAGGAAGAAGAGCGCTTCTGGATCGAGAAGCTGCCGATGCAGAGCGAACGCTTCGGCTTTCCGGCCGCCGACACCTTCGAGCCGGATCGCTGGCTGAACGACGGCGACACCGTGCAGTTCGGCGACGAGACGCTCGAGGTCTATCACTGCCCGGGCCACACGCCCGGCCACGTCGTGTTCTTCAGCCGCGCGCATCGCGTCGCGATCGTCGGCGACGTGCTGTTCGCCGGCTCGATCGGTCGTACCGATTTCCCGCGCGGCAATCACGAGGATCTCGTCCGGTCGATCAAGGAGAAGCTGTGGCCGCTCGGCGACGACGTGACGTTCGTGCCGGGCCATGGCCCGGTGTCGACGTTCGGCGACGAGCGCCGCACGAACCCGTTCGTGTCCGACAAGGTGTTCGGATGAACCAGACCGCCATCCCGGAAATCTACGTCAGCACCGATGTCGAGGCCGACGGCCCGATTCCCGGTCCGCATTCGATGCTGAGCTTTGCCTCGGCCGCCTATACCGAGGACAAGCAGCTGATCGCGACGTTCTCGGCGAACCTCGAAACACTGCCGGGCGCGCAGGCGCACCCGGTGCAGGAAGCATGGTGGAAGACCGAGCCCGAAGCATGGGCCGCGTGCCGAAAGGATCTGCAGGCGCCCGAAGCGGCGCTGCTCGCGTACGTCGACTGGGTCGAGGCGCTGCCCGGCAAGCCGGTGTTCGTCGCGATGCCGGCCGGCTTCGATTTCACGTTCATGTTCTGGTACATGATGCGCTTCGCGGGACGCTGCCCGTTCTCGTGGTCGGCGCTCGACATCAAGACGCTCGCGTTCGCGATGACGGGCCTGCCGTACCGCAAGGCGATCAAGCCGCGGTTTCCGAAGCACTGGTTCGACGACCATCCGCACACGCACGTCGCACTCGACGACGCGATCGAGCAAGGCGCGCTGTTCTGCAACATGCTTGCCGACCTGCGCCGCCAGCAGGCTGCGCTCGCCGGCCTCGCGGTGTCGGACACCGATCGTTCGGAAAATGCAGGCGCGGGACAAAATCCCACGGATCCGCGAGCAAATTAGCGAATCCCGCTCAACAACGCGACGCCAGATTGCCTTTCCTTTCCCGGCCCTCTAACATTCAGCGTGTTGTAGCTGCCGCATGGAGGCGCAGGTGACGCTCGATTCCTTTTCGCAAAAAATCCTTCGCCTGTTGCAGCTCGACGCGCGCCGCTCGGTCCAGGAAATCTCGGACCAGGTCGGCCTGTCGAGCACGCCGTGCTGGCGCCGTATCAAGGACATGGAACAGTCGGGCGTGATCCAGCGCTACACGGCGCTGCTCGATCGCGAGAAGCTCGGCCTGCACGTCTGCGCGCTCGCGCACGTGCACCTGACCCGCCACAACGAAGGCGGCGTCGAGCAGTTCGAGCGCGAGATCTCGACCTGCCCGGAAGTCACCGAGTGCTACAGCACGACCGGCGAAGCCGATTACATCCTCAAGATCGTCGCGCCGGACATCAAGGCCTACGACGTGTTCCTGCACGAACGCATCTTCAAGATCCCCGCCGTGTCGCAAGTGCGCACGAGCGTCGTGCTGCGCGAGATCAAGTTCGACACGCAACTGCCGCTGTAACGCGCCGGCGGCCTTCCATCCCGTGAGCCCGCGGCGGGTCACGCCTGCGCGGGCACCGTGCGCGTGAAGCCGATCCGGTGCGCACCGAACTCGCGCTTCAGCGCGTCGGCGTCGAGCCGGCCGGCCAGCGCCGCGTCGGTATCGTGCGTATCGCAGGCAAGCGTCACGTCGATCTCGAGCCCCGTACTCAGGTAATGCAGGTCGATGGCCGCCGCATGCAGCCCGCGCTGCGCGAGCGCGGCCTCGAGCCGTGTCACGATCTCGCCGCGCGGCGGCAGCGCGAGCGCCGGACGGCGCGCCGCGTCGTTCTCGGGATCGACATGGATCAGCGCATCGAGCACGCGCGGGTCGGTCAGCACGCGCGCACGCGCGGTCTCGGCAATGTAGTGCCCTTCGGAAACGGAGATTTTCGGATCGACGAGGATGTGCGCGTCGACGAGCGCGGCATCGCCCATCTTGCGCGTGCGCAGGTCGTGCACGTCGCGCACGCCCGGCGTCGCCACGAGCAGCGCGCGGATCTCGGCGGTATCGGTCGTATCGAGCGCGCGATCGGAGAGGTCCTGCAACGCGTCATAGCCGAACGTCCAGCCCATGCGCGCGACCATGAAGCCGACGATCGCCGCCGCGATCGGGTCGAGCAGCCGCACGCCGGCGAGGCTGCCGACGATGCCGATCGCAACGACGAGCGACGATGCGGCATCCGAACGCGCATGCCATGCGTTCGCGACGAGCATCGCCGAACGGACGCGCCGCGCTTCGCGCAGCATGTAGCGAAACAGCGCTTCCTTCGACACGAGCACCGTCAACGCGACGAGCAGCGCGGAAAAATGTACCGCCGGAATGTTTTCGAGATTAACGAGACGGTCGCCGGCCCGCCAGAGCATGCCGACGCCAACCGCAATCAGGATCGCGCCGAGAAACAGCGAGGCGACGGTCTCGTAGCGGCTGTGGCCGTAATTGTGGTCGGCATCCGGCGATGCGCCGCTATGCCGATTCGCAACCAGCACGACAAAATCCGAGATCAAATCGGAAATCGAATGCACGCCGTCGGCAATCAATGCCTGCGAATGTGCGATCACGCCGACGACGATCTGAAATGTCGCAAGCACGACATTCAGCACAATACTGACGAACGTGCTCTTGCGTGCAACCGCGTGCTTATCTGCGCTCTGCGCGTCGCCGGAAAACGTGGACATGAAATATGAGATATCGGTGTGCGAAACCCGATTCTATCAAGGGCGCCCCGCAAACCCCGCCAATACCCACAAATTTCTTATTTAAATCAATCGCTTATGCGAACGTGTCGCATTTTCATTCACGCCGGATTATTACATTTTCATGACAACAACATGTAACCGGCGACCGCTGAAAACAAAAAAGCCGCGCTCCTTGACGGATACGCGGCTCTTTTGAAGAGCAGGCTACTTAAACAGGCGTTTAAATCGCAAACTGTTCGCGGTTCTTGCCTGCGATCCAGCGCGGCGGCTTGCCGCGGCCCGACCACGTCGCGCCCGTTTCCGGATCGCGATATTTCGCGGCAACGCCTGCGCGCGGACGGCCAACCTTACCTGCCTTCGCGCGGCTGAGACCGAGTTCGGCGAGCGAAAAGCCATAGTCGGCAATTTTCTGCTTCACGTCATTCAGCACTTCAGCGTATTCACGCGACTTTGCTTCTTCGATTTGCTTCTCCAGCTTCTCCCGCTGGGCCAGCAGGTCCTTGTAAGAAGACATAGTTTCCCTTTCTATCTGACCAATGGCGCCGGTCTGCTGCCAGCTCACCATTCATGAAATATATGTGCCTCGGATTTTCGAAGGCAGAGATTAGCACAAAAAAGATTTGATAGAAGCGAGATTCATGAAAATCCCGAGATCAATTGAAATTCACGTGTGTCATTTTGACCGGTCGCGGCCTTTTCTCAAATTTTTACGTTCCTACACAGAGATTAGGACATTAGCGATTGCCTATTAGGTCTATCAACATACGCAATTACCCTGCATTTGAAAAATAGAAGCTTTCATCGGACGACAGTTTTACGAAAATCGGATGGCGCGACTCGCTAAACGGGCAAAGCGAGGACCGGCCGGTATCCGCGACGTCACGTCACGTCACATCCCGCGCGCACGCAATCAGCCGCTCGCGCAATTCGCCCGCGTCGGCCAATGGCGCATCAAACGGTGTGCGCACGCGGCGGCCGTCATGTCGCCAGTCGGCGCCGTGGCGATCGACACCGAGCAATTCGAGCCCGTCGCGGCGCGCGGCGCCGGCGTCGTACGCGTCCCATAACGCCTGTTCCTCGTCGAACGCGAGCGGCGGCAGCGCATCGAGATGCGCGCCGTCGACCCAGCCCATGCGCCCGAACCCGCCGATATAGCGCAACCGCTCGACGTCGAGTGCCCGGAACGTGAAATCGCCGAGCGCGAGATAGCGCGCGGCATCCGGCTCATAACGGCAGTAGCGCGCGGTGACGTGCGGATCGTCGCCGAGCGGCACGAACCGGCCGAGCAGCGTCGCGCGCTCGGCGTTCAGCACGTCGCCGCCGGGCGCGTCGACGACGAGGAAGCCCGCGCGCGGATCGGCGGCCAGATTGCGCGTGTGCTCCGCGAGGCCGCTCACGAGGATCACGGGACGATGGCTTGCATCGGGTGCAAACGGGACGACCGTCGGATACGGGAAACCCTGCGGATCGCGCGAATGGGTGGCGAGCGTGCCGAGCGCGCAGCGGTGCAGCAGATGCACGGCGAAAGCGGGATCGATGTTCAAGAGGACTCCTGCGGTCGAAGGGCGGCGCGCCGGGCACGCCATGCGCTCCGATGTTACTCGCGGGCGCGCCGCGCCGCGCATCGGCCGAACGGCCAGTGCAGTCGATGCGACCGAACGCGGGTCACCGGCTAATCGCCGGATCATCGACCGAACGGCCAGCGGCCGGCACGATCGTAAGCGGTTCGATAGAATCGGACGGATCCGACGGGCGCCGCGTGCGTCCGAGCATTTCTTTTGACGAGCGTCATCGTGTCCGAATCCTCCTCTTCCGAATCGTCGTCTCCGTTCGCCGTGCCGCCCGACGCGCATCGCGTGCTGCCGCTGCCGGCCCGCCAGCGGGCGCGCGCGGCGTCGATGGCGCTATTCTTCGTCGCCGGCATGATGTTCGCGTCGTGGGGCGTGCACGTGCCGACCGTGCGCGACAAGTTCGCGCTGAGCCCCGGGCTGCTGTCGATCGCGCTGTTCGCGGTCGCCGTCGGCTCGATCACCGCGATGCTGACCATCGCGCGCTGGATCGCGCGGGTCGGCTCGCGCACCGCGTGCCTCGCGGGCGGGCTCGTGATGTCGGCCTGCGCGGCGCTGATCCTCGTCGTGCCGGATTACCCGATGCTGCTCGCCGTGCTCGCGCTGTTCGGCTTCTCGATGGCGACGCTCGACGTCGCGATGAACGCCGAGGCCAGCGCGGTCGAAATTGCGATCGGCAGGCCGATCATGTCGTCGCTGCACGGCATGTTCAGCATCGGCGGGATGGCGGGGGCGGCCGCCGGCGGCGCGCTGCTGTCGGCCGGCATGGCGCCGGCCGTGCATCTCGCGCTCGCGGCGGCGACCAGCGCGACGGTGCTCGTGGCCGCCAGCCCGGCCGTGCTGCCGCATGTGCCGCACCACGAGCACGCGCACGACGGCGGCAACCGCTGGCGCTCGCCGGCGTTGTGGATGCTCGGCGGCATCGCGCTCGTCGCACTGATCGCCGAAGGCGCGATGTACGACTGGGCGACGGTCTACATGCGCGACGTCGTCGTGGCGAGCCCCGCGCTCGCGAGCGCCGCCTATGCCGCGTTCTCGGGCGGGATGGCCATCGCGCGCTTCGCGGGCGACGCCGTGCGTGCCCGCTTCGGCGCACCGCAGCTCGTGTTCGCGAGCGCGTCGCTCGCCTGCGCGGGGATGATCGGCGCGCTACTGCTGCCGTATCCGGCCACGGTGCTGACCGGCTTCACGCTGATGGGCATCGGCCTCGCGAACATGATGCCGGTGCTGTTCGCGGCCGCCGCGCGCGTGAAAGGCATCCATGCGGCCGAAGGGCTCGCACACGTGGCCGGCCTCGCGTATTTCGGCATGCTGTTCGGTCCGGTCGTGATCGGCGCCGTCGCGCAAGCCTCGAACCTGACGATCGGCCTGTCCGTCGTCGCGCTGTGTGCGGCGCTCGTCGCGGCCGTCGCGCCGAAAGTGCTGGCGCGGCTGAAGATCTGACGGCACGGCCGGCGCCGGCCAAAAAGAAAGCGCGCATGCGTTGCCGCATGCGCGCTTTCACCCCTTCTGTTGACCGCTTGTATCGTTACATCTTCACTTCGTCGAGCAGCGACTTCTTGCCGCCCTTGTAGTTGTACAGCGAGATCACGCCGTGCTGCAGGTCGCCCTTCGAGTCGAACGTCGTCGTACCGATCACGCCCGAGTAGTTCGTCGCCGGCATCGCAGCGAGGATCTTCGCCGGATCCGTCGAGTTCGCGCGCTTCATCGCATCGACGATGATGTACACGGCGTCATACGTGAACGGTGCGTAGATCTGGATCGGCTGGCCGAAGCGCTTCTCGTACTTCGCCTTGAACGCTGCGCCGCCCGACATCTTCTCGAGCGAAGCACCGGCTTCCGAGCACACTACGTTGTCGGTCGCGTCGCCGGCCAGGTCGGCCAGCTTTTCCGTGCACACGCCGTCGCCCGCGAAGATCTTCGCGCGCAGGCCGAGCTGCTTCGCCTGCTTCGCGAACGGACCGCCCGTTGCGTCCATGCCGCCGTACATGATCGCGTCCGGATTCTCGCCCTTGATCTTGGTCAGAATCGCGCGGAAGTCGACCGCCTTGTCGTTCGTCGCGTCATGCGACATCACCTTCAGGCCGAGCGCCTTCGCCTTCTTCTCGAACTCGTTCGCGAGACCCTGGCCGTACGCGGTCGAATCGTCGACCACGGCCACGCTCTTGATGCCCTTCGAGTGCGCGTAGTTCGCGAGTGCCGGGCCCTGCTGCGCATCGGTGGCCACCACGCGGTACGTGGTCTTGAAGCCCTGCTGCGTGTAGGCCGGGTTCGTCGCCGACGGCGAGATCTGCACGATGCCCGCATCGCTGTAGATCTTCGAGGCCGGGATCGACGTGCCCGAGTTCAGGTGGCCGACCACCGCGACGACCTTGTCGTCGACGAGCTTCTGCGCAACCTGCGTGGCCTGCCGCGGGTCGGCCGCGTCATCCTGCGGGTCGAGTTGCAGCGTGATTTTCTGGCCGCCGACCGTGAGACCCTTGGCGTTGATCTCCTCGACTGCGAGACGTGCGCCGTTTTCGTTGTCCTTGCCCAGGTGTGCAATGCCGCCCGTCAAGGGCGCGACGTGGCCGATCTTGACGACTTGATCGGCCGCTGCGTTGCCCGCAGCTGCAGCACACAGCATCGCGGCCGCGGTGATCGGCAACAGCTTTTGCATCTTGATATTCATGTAAGTCTCCAGTTTCGGTCCCAATAAACGCCATCGCCCGGTGCCCCGCTGCCATCCCTGTGTTTGCAATCACTGGACGATTCGCCGGTTGCATCGTTCATGCACTTGGCCTCAAGCACGTGAAAACCGCCGCTTTTAGCAGCCGCCCGTCCGTACTTGCGCGCAAGTGTAGGTGATCAAATTAATTTGTGGGACTTTTTTGGGGTAGTGGTAACACTACCGATATGCGCACTTTGGAACGACTACTCGAGTATCGCTGCGAGCCCCGCCAGATAAGGGTTTCCGCTAATTCCAGACGACTTCCTGAAAGGTCGTTTTAAAACATTCCGGGGGCATTTCGATTCGGTATTTTGTGCCCGTGATCATTGAATGAAACGCGCGTGACAACGCGCGTTTCGTCGTCGGACATGAACGATTCAGGCAGCCGCCGCACGCCATTCGGCATCGAGCGCGGCGACGAGCTGCGATGTCGTCAACGCATCGCCGCGCCGCCGCGCGAGCGGTGCGCCCTGTCCGGCCCACAGCGACAGGTAGTCGCCGTCGTCGGCACGCGCGGCGGCCTGGCGCAGCGGCTGCGTCAGCGCGTTCTGCACCGGGTACGGCGCGGCGTCGGCCACGCGTTCGCCGAGCCGGGCCATCAACGTGTTGCGCAGCCCGCGCGCGTGGCGGCCGGTGATCGCGCGCGTGACCTGTGTCGACGTGTCGGCGCTCGCGAGCAGCCGCGCCCTCCAGTCCGCCGCGATCGCGCTTTCCGTGCAGGTGAGGAACGCGGTGCCGAGCTGTGCGCCCTGCGCGCCGAGCGCAAGCGCGGCCGCGATCCCGCGGCCGTCCATGATGCCGCCCGCGGCGAGCACGGGCAGGCCGGTCGCGTCGACCAGCTGCGGCACGAGCGCGAGCGTGCCGATCAGCGCATCGTCGGCGGAACCGATGAACGTGCCGCGATGGCCACCCGCCTCGGCGCCCTGCGCGGACAGCGCGTCGGCGCCGGCCGACTGCCACGCGAGGCCCTCGGCCACGTGCGTCGCCGTGCCGATCACGTAGGTGCCGGCCGCCTTCAGGCGCGCGACGTCGGCCGCATCGAGCACGCCGAACGTGAAGCTCGCAACGGGCACGCGCAACGCCACGAGTGCGTCGAGCTGCGCGCGGAAGTCGGGCGCATAGCGTGCGGGCGCGGTGCCCGGCGGCAACCCGAGCGCTGCATTCAGCGGGTCGATCGCGGCGAGCGCGCGGGCGACGGTCGCCGCGTCGGGCGCGGCATCGGGCAGCACGAACAGGTTGACCGCGAACGGACGATCGGTTGCCGCACGGATGGCTTCGACTTCGGTCGCGAGGCGCTCGGGTGCGAACGCGGCGGCGCCGAGACTGCCGAGCGCGCCGGCATTCGAGGCGGCAGCGACCATCGCGGTCGTGGTCGCGCCGACCATCGGCGCCTGCACGAGCGGCAGGCGCAGGCCGAAGCGTTCGGAAAAGGGCGTGGAAAACAGACGGGCAGACATGGCGAATCCTTCGATGTCGATGCGCGAAAGCGCTTTGTAAAGGCCGGCACATCGACTCTATCGAAGCGGCGCAGCGCCGAAAAATGAATAATCGAGATCGAAACGATCGCTGCGCGAGAAGCGGGCGCGTCCGCTGCAATGACACGGGATCGGTGGCACACTAGGCCGCCCTCTTTCACCCCGGGGCGCGCATCGCGCACCCCGTTCGCCAGGAGTTCAGAACGTGACTGCCCAATGGATCGACATCCCCGCCGGTAACGACAGCTTCGGCGGCTATCTCGCGCTGCCCAAGCGCGGCAAAGGCCCTGCCGTCATCATCATCCAGGAGATCTTCGGCGTGAACTCGCACATCCGCGCGGTGGCCGACCAGTACGCGTCCGACGGCTTCGTCGCGCTCGCGCCGGACGTATTCTGGCGCACGCAGCCGCGCGTCGAGCTGACCTACGAAGGCGCGGATCGCGACAAAGGCATCGAGCTGATGAAAAAGACCGACGTGGGTCTCGCGGTCGCGGATATCGGCGCGGCCGCCGACGCGTTGCGCGCGCGCCCGGAAGTGGCCGGCAAGATCGCCGCGATCGGCTACTGCTTCGGCGGCCAGCTCGCGTACCGCGCGGCCGCGACCGGCAAGATCGACGCGGCCGTGGCCTACTACGGCGGCGGCATCCAGAACGCGCTCGACCTCGCCGGCAAGATCACGCAGCCGATCCTGTTCCACTACGCTGAAGACGACCACGCCATCCCGCTCACGGCCGTCGACCAGGTGAAGGCCGCATTCGCCCGCCACGGCGATGCGTCGTTCCACGTGTATCCGGGCGCCGAGCACGGCTTCAACTGCACGGACCGCGCGTCGTACAACCAGCGCGCGTCGGCGCTCGCGCACGGCCGCACGCTGACCTTCCTCGCCGAGCACCTCTAAAAACGGCCGGCCGCGGGCCCCTGCGCACCGGGCCCGCGTTATGCTGCTGTCATCGCCACGAGTCACAACGGGGATGACAGCGATGCATTCGGACTATCTCGCGCACGACGCGATCGGCCTTGCCACACTGGTACGTGAACGCAAGGCGAGCCCGCGCGACCTGCTCGACGCCGCGATCGGCCAGGCCGAAGCGGTCAACGGCGCGATCAACGCGATCGTGCTGCAGGACTACGAAGCCGCACGCCAGCGTGCGGCCGCCACACCCGACGGCGGCGCCGGCACGCCGTTCGCCGGCGTTCCCTATCTCGTGAAGGATCTCGGCGCGGCGGTCGCCGGGCTGCCGCTGTCGATGGGTAGCCGGCACTACCGGTATTTCGTGCCCGACGACGATTCGCCGGTGATCGCGCGCAGCCGCGCAGCCGGTCTCAACGTGTTCGGCAAGACCAACACGTCGGAGATCGGCCAGATGCCGTACACGGAACCCGAACTGTTCGGCGCGTGCCGCAACCCGTGGAATCTCGATCACACGCCCGGCGGCTCGAGCGGCGGTGCGGCGGCGGCCGTCGCGGCCGGCATCGTGCCGATCGCGCATGCGTCCGACGGCGGCGGCTCGATCCGCATTCCGGCGTCGTGCTGCGGGTTGTTCGGCCTGAAGCCGAGCCGCAACCCGGTACTCGTCGACTTGCCGTCGAACGGCGAACTGGTCGTCCAGCATGCGGTCACGCGCAGCGTGCGCGACAGCGCGCTGCTGCTCGACGTGACGACCGGCCAGACCTTGCCGGCCGGCGCGCCCGGCACGTTCCTCGGCGAGCTCGACACGCCGCCCGGCTCGCTACGGATCGGCCTCGTGCTCGACCCGATGCTCGCGCCGGCACTGGCCGACGACACGCGCGCGGCGCTCGACGACGCGGCTGCGCTGCTCGAATCGCTCGGCCACCATGTCGAGCCGGCGACGCTGCAGGTCAACTACGCGCGTGCGGCCGAAACCTTCCTCACGTTGTGGGCGACGATCGCCGAGGAGATGGTGTTCGGCGCGCGCGCGCTGACCGGCCGCACGCCGAAGCGCGGCGAATTCGAGGCCGCGACGTGGGCGATGGCCGTGGTCGGCCGGCGCCTTGCGCGCACGCGCCTGCCGGACGTGCTCGAATGGCAGCGTCAGCTCACCGTGCAGGTGGCCGGCCTCGTGTCGCGCTACGACGCGATCCTGTGCGCGTCGCTCGCGGGCCCGCCGGTGAAGATCGGCGAATTGCAGCCGACGCCGTTCGAAGCGGCGCAGATGAAAGTGCTCGCCGCGCTGCCGGTGAAGCCGCTGCTGAAGGAAATGCTCGCGAAGTCGTCGGAAAAGGCGTTCACGTGGGCCGGCTGCACCGAGCTGTTCAACCTGACCGGCCAGCCGGCGATGTCGGTGCCGCTTTACTGGAACGCGCGCGGGCTACCGATCGGCGTGCAGTTCGCCGCGCGTCACGCCGACGACGCGCTGCTGCTCCGGCTCGCCCGGCAGCTCGAACAGGCGCGGCCGTGGTTCGAGCGCCGGCCGCCGCTGATGCAGGCGCAGCGCTGACGCACGCGGCCGCGCGCCGCCGTCATCGTAAAAAAGCCCCGCCGGCGCAGCCGGCAGGGCTTTGACGCATGCAATCGCGTGAGCGCGCTTACATGACGAGCCGTTCACAGATCGTCCGCGTCGCGGCCGCCGTGTTCAGCGTATAGAAATGCAGCCCGGGCACGCCCGCGTCGATCAGACGCTGGCACAGGCTCGTGACGACGTCCGCGCCGAACGCGCGGATCGACTCGCGATCGTCGCCGAAGCTCTCGAGCCGGCGCGCGACCCAGCGCGGCACTTCCGCACCGCACATCTCGGAGAAGCGCATCAGCTGCGAGAAGTTCGTGATCGGCATGATGCCGGGCACGATCGGCACGTCCACACCCAGCTTGCGCGCATCGTCGACGAAGCGGAAATACGCGTCGGCGTTGAAGAAGTACTGCGTGATCGCGGAATTCGCGCCGGCTTTCACCTTGCGCGCGAAATTCTCGAGATCGGCCTTCGGCGAGCGCGCCTGCGGGTGGTACTCCGGATAGCCGGCAACCTCGATGTGGAACCAGTCGCCGTGCTCGGCGCGGATGAAGCTGACGAGCTCCGACGCATAGCGCAGTTCGCCGACTTCGCCCATTCCCGACGGCAGGTCGCCGCGCAGCGCGACGATGTGGCGGATGCCGTACGAGCGGTACTGGTCGAGGATCGCGCGCAGGCTGTCGCGCGACGAACCGATGCACGACAGGTGCGGCGCGGCCTCGAGGCCGTCCTTCTGCATGTCGAGCACCGTATCGAGCGTGCCCTGCTGCGTCGAACCGCCGGCGCCGAACGTGCAGGACACGAATTTCGGCTTCAGCGGCAGCAGCTGCGCACGCGTGGCGCGCAGCTTCTCGACGCCTTCCGCCGTCTTCGGCGGGAAGAATTCAAACGAGAGTTCGATCGTTTTCATGATTCTGATGGAACAGGCCCTGGTGCCTCAGCCGATGTCGCGCTGACCGAAGATCAGGGCGGACAGCAGCCACGACACGATGCTGTACAGGATCGAACCGAAGAACGCGGACCAGAAGCCCGACACCTCGAAGCCCTTCAGCAGCGACGACGCGAACCAGAAGCACAACGCGTTCACGACGAGGATGAACACCCCGAGCGTGACGATCGTGACGGGCAGCGTCAGCAGGATCAGCACCGGACGGATCACCGTGTTGATCAGGCCGAGCACGACCGCGATGATCAGCGCCGTGCCGAAGCTCTTGATGTGGATCGACGGCACGAGGTACGTGATGATCAGCAGCGCGAGCGCGTTGATGACCCAGGTGAGGATGACGCTCATGGAGTGCTCCGGTTCGGTTGTCGATCGGTACGATCAGTGGCCGCCGCCGGCCGCCGCGGGTGCCCGAAGGCGCGCCGCGGCAGCCGGCGATCCCGCGCCGTGCCGCCGTACCGGGTGCGCGCGAGTGACGCGCGCACGGCACCGCGGCAGCGGCGCATCGGATCAGTAGCGGTAGTGGTTCGGCTTGAACGGGCCGTCCTTCTGCACGCCGATGTACGAAGCCTGCTCGTCCGACAGCACGGACAGGTTCGCGCCGATGCGCGCCAGGTGCAGACGTGCGACCTTTTCATCGAGGTGCTTCGGCAGCACGTACACCTTGTTCTCGTACTCGTTGCCGCGCACGAACAGCTCGATCTGCGCGAGCGTCTGGTTCGCGAACGAGTTCGACATCACGAACGACGGGTGGCCGGTCGCGCAGCCGAGGTTCACGAGGCGGCCTTCCGCCAGCAGGATCACGCGCTTGCCGTCCGGGAAGATGATGTGGTCGACCTGCGGCTTGATGTTTTCCCACTGGTACTGGCGGGTGGACGCGACGTCGATTTCCGAGTCGAAGTGACCGATGTTGCAGACGATCGCGTTGTGGCGCATCGCCTTCATGTGATCGTGGTTGATCACGTGGTAGTTGCCGGTGGCCGTCACGAAGATGTCGGCCTTGTCGGCCGCGTATTCCATCGTCACGACGCGGTAGCCTTCCATCGCCGCCTGCAGTGCGCAGATCGGGTCGATTTCCGTGACCCACACGGTCGCGCCCAGGCCGCGCAGCGATTGCGCGCAGCCCTTGCCCACGTCGCCGTAGCCCGCGACGACCGCGACCTTGCCCGCGATCATCACGTCGGTCGCGCGCTTGATGCCGTCGACCAGCGATTCACGGCAGCCGTACAGGTTGTCGAACTTCGACTTCGTGACCGAATCGTTCACGTTGAACGCCGGGAACGGCAGGCGGCCGTCCTTTTCCATCTGGTACAGGCGGTGCACGCCGGTCGTGGTTTCTTCGGTCACGCCCTTGATGTGCGCGAGGCGCGTCGAGTACCAGGTCGGGTCCGCGTCGAGATGCTTCGCGATCGACTTGTACAGCGCGACCTCTTCCTCGTTGGTCGGCTTCGCGATCACCGAACGGTCCTTCTCGGCCTTCGCGCCGAGGATCAGCAGCAGCGTTGCGTCGCCGCCGTCGTCCAGGATCATGTTCGCGAATTCGCCGTTCGGCCATTCGAAGATGCGGTGCGAGAATTCCCAGTATTCGTCGAGCGATTCGCCCTTGAACGCGAACACCGGCGTGCCGGCTTCGACGATCGCGGCAGCGGCGTGGTCCTGCGTCGAGAAGATGTTGCACGAGGCCCAGCGGACGTCCGCGCCGAGCGCCTTCAGCGTCTCGATCAGCACGCCCGTCTGGATCGTCATGTGCAGCGAACCGGCAATGCGCGCGCCCTTCAGCGGCTGCTGTGCCTTGTATTCGTCACGGATCTGCACGAGGCCCGGCATTTCGGTCTCGGCGATGTTCAGTTCCTTGCGGCCCCAGCCGGCCAGCGCCATGTCGGCGACGACGTAATCGTGGGTAGCTTTGGAATCGATAATGGCGTTCATCACGCCCTCCTTTCTAAAAAGTTTCTAGATTGGTGACGTGAGCGCCGTTCAGGAAGCGGGGCCGACGCGGTTGTGCCGCACGGCTGCTTGGTGAAGCCTTCCGAGCCTGGCGGACACAGAGTGGCCCGTCGCAACGCTCCTCGGAAAGCGGAGAGGATTGTAGCAAATCGGCGCGCAGAATGCGCAAG
Organism: Burkholderia sp. SRS-25; assembly: GCF_004343765.1. NCBI lineage: Bacteria > Pseudomonadati > Pseudomonadota > Betaproteobacteria > Burkholderiales > Burkholderiaceae > Burkholderia > Burkholderia sp. SRS-25. The sequence continues at coordinate 203,203 of NZ_PTXM01000016.1, read as the reverse complement.
CACGGCGCACCGACGGCGCAAACGCGCGGCGTCGGTGCGCGCGGCCGTCAGGAAAGGGTCAGGACTCCGCGCCGACCCACGCCTGTTCGCGCAGCCGTGCGCGCAGGCGCGCGACGGCCTGGCTGTGCAGCTGGCACACGCGCGATTCGCTCACTTCGAGCACCGCGCCGATCTCGCGCAGATTCAGACCCCGTTCGTAGTACAGCGACATCAGCAGCTTCTCGCGCTCCGGCAGCCGCTCGATCGCCTCGACGAGCGCTTCGCGCAGGTGCTCGTCGAGCAGCGCCGACAGCGGATCGGCGTGATCGACGCGGTAGCGGTCGAGGAACGGCTCGTCGTCGGCCGCGCGGTCGAAATCCTCGTAGTAGATCAGCTGGCTGCCGTGCAGGTCCTGCAGCATCCCCTGATATTCGTCGAGCGGCATGTTCAGGTGCTGCGCGATCTCGGTCTCGCTCGCCGAGCGGCCGAGATGCTGCTCGACCTGGTGCACCGCGTGCTCGACCTCGCGCGACGTCTTGCGCAGGCTGCGCGGCAGCCAGTCGTTGCTGCGCAGTTCGTCGAGCATCGCGCCGCGGATGCGCTGGGTCGCGTAGGTCTCGAACTGCGCGCCCTGGTCTTCCTTGTAGCGGCCGGCCGCGTCCATCAGGCCGATCATGCCGGCCTGGATCAGGTCGTCGAGGTCGACGCTCGCCGGCATCTTCGCGACGAGCTGCAGCCCGAGGCGTCGCACGAGCGGCGCATATTGCGCGAGCACGTCGGCCTGGGACATCTTTCCTTGAGCGTTGTACATCATGGCTCTCTCCTTCCGATGGCGCTCACGCGGCGTGTGCCGCGCCCGCCTCATACGACGGCTTGCCGCCCGCGTGCACGGCGCGGCCCGCACCCGCACCCGAACGCGGGCGCATCGGCCAGTACAGCAGGTCGGCGGCAATCTGCCGGTAGTCGCGCGCGGCGGGCGACGACGGGAACGCGTCGACCGCGGCACGCGTCAGCTCGCGTGCATGCTCGACGAGCGGATCGGCGCTCACGCAGCCCGCGTCGGCGATCGACACGGTCAGGTAGCGGCTCGCGACGCCCGCGAGGTTGTCGAACGCGACCTTCGCGTCCGCATGACTGCCGACGTGATTGGTCAGCACGCGGAACTGCGCGAACGCGTGCGCGAAATGCAGCCGCTTCATGTACGCATACGCCTCGGTGATCGCCTGCGCGGCGACCCGCGTGACGACCAGCACGTCGTGCGCTTCGCGTGCGAGCGCCGATAACGAACCGTCGGCGCCGAGCTGCGCGTCGACGAGGACGATGTCGGCCGGCCCGTCGATGAAATCGCTCAGCTGCGCGTCGGTGTAGCCGGTGCGCGCGAGCCGCGCCGCGGCGCACAGGCCGAAGCCGGCCGCGACCCGCATGCGCTCGCCGTCGCGCAGCCACGCGCCCGCCAGCGTCGCGCTGGCCGAATGCACGTCGGCACGCTCGTCGACGACGAGCACATCCTTGCCGAGCGACGCGAGCGCCGCCGCCAGATTCACGACGGCGGACGTGCAGCCGACACCCGCCGGCCCGCCCGCCACGGCGACGATGCGTGATGCGCGCCCGGCCAGCAGGCGCCGCAGCCCTTCGGCCTGGTCGATGATTCGTTTATCCAAATCGCACCTCGTGAAGCTCGGCGGTGGAACGTGCGGTCAGTGCGGAAAGCAGCGTCGGCATGTCCTCGTCTTGCGGCACGAAGGGCGAGCCGTCGCGCGGGACACAGAACGCGCTTTTCAGCAGGAATTTGGTCGAGGCGACGTACAGGTTCTCCGGCACCTTCTGGCCGGTCGACACGTAGTGGATCGGCAGCTTGTAGCGGATCACCGTGTCGAGCACGCCGCCGAGGTGGGTCGCCTCGTCGAGCTTCGTGAGGATGCAGCCGGCCAGGTCCGGATGCTCGCCCGCGCTGCGGTACGCCTGCACGACTTCGTTGAGCGTGTCGCCGTGGCTCGTCGCGTTGAGCAGCAGCAGGCGCTGCACCGGCGCGTTTGCCCCGTGCAGCATCGCGATCTGGTCGGATACCGCGCGGTCGCGCTGGCTCATGCCGATCGTGTCGATCAGCACGATGTGCTTGTTGCGCAGCTCGGACAGCGCGAGCGCGAGGTCGCCCGCATCCTTCACCGCATGCACCGGCACGCCGAGGATCTTGCCGAAGATGCGCAGCTGCTCGTGGCCGCCGATCCGGTAGCTGTCGGTGGTCAGCAGCGCGACCTTGCTCGCGCCGAAGCGCATCACGCAGCGTGCGGCCAGCTTCGCGGTGGTGGTCGTCTTGCCGACGCCCGTCGGCCCCATCAGCGCGAACACGCCGCCGCGCTCCATCAGCGCATCTTCGCTGTCGAGCACCGGCAGGTTGGACGCGAGCACCGACTGCGCCCATTCGGCGGCCTGTTCGAAGGTCTGCGCGCCATCGCCGGCCGGCATGTTGTCGACCAGCATCCGCACGAGCTGCGCGGAGAAACCGGCCGCGAACAGGTGCTTCGTCAGCGCGCCATGCACGGCGCTGCGACGCTGGCGGTCGTGCCACATCAGGCTGTCGAACTGCTCTGCCATCATCCCGCGCAGTTCGCCGAGCTCCTGCATCACCGTATCGTTGACGATCCGCTCGATGCGCGACTTCACGGCGTCGGCCACCGCGGCGGCTGCGTCGGCGGACAGGCGCGTGCGCTCGGCCGCCTTCGCGGCATGCGCGGCGCTCGTGTTCGTGTCGGGCGCGCGGGTGGCGGCGGCCGGCATCCGGCGTTCGGCGTCGCGCACGATGTCGCGTGCCCAGTTGGGCGGCGTCGCGCTCGCGGCGGCCTGCGGGGCAGGTGCGCTCGCTTGCGGCGCGGCGGGCGTCGCCTGCGCACGCGCCATCAGCGCGTCGCGCTGCTGCGTCAGGCGCTTCGCGTGCTCGACGAGCCACGGCGCGGGTTCGGAGGCAGCGGCTGGTGCGGTGGCGGCCGGAGCGGGGGCGGCGGGATACGGCGCTGCCGCGGCCGACGTTTCGTCATCGATCGCCGAAGGTTGCGCCGTCGCCTCTTCCGCGTCGGCGCTTGCGCCGAACACCGACGAGAACACGTCCGGCAGCCCGCCTTCGCCTGCTGCATACGGATTGACCGTCGGGCGGCCCAGCGGCGCACCCGGGCGCGACACGATGCCCGGCACGGCGGCAGCCGGCACGGATTCCGGCGTGCGCGACGCCGCGACGCGCGGGCGCGCCGCGGCCGGCGGCGTCACGGCGGCCAGGTCCGAATCTGCCAGGGCGACGATTTCCACGCTGCCGTCATCGAGCGTGCGGTTCGACAGCACGACCGCGTCGGCGCCGAGCGCCTCTCGCACGAGACGAAGTGCGTCGCGGCTCGTTGCGCCGGTGAATTTGCGAATGTTCAAGCGGAACCCCCGATGACGTTAACGACTTTGATCGTGCGTGTGTCCGGCACTTCGGCATACGACAGCACTTTCAATTGCGGCAGGCTGCGGCGCAGGAAACGCGCGAGCATCGCGCGCAGCGCGTGCTGCACCAGCAGCACGGGCGGCAGCCCGAGATTCTGTTGACGCAGCATCGCCTGTTGCGTGCCGGTCAGAAGGTTGTGCGCGAGGCCGGGTTCGAGGCCCGGGTTCGCGCCGGTGGCGAGCGCCTGCGACAGCACGCGCTCGAGATTCGAGTCGAGGCCCATCACCTGCATCTCGCCGGCGCCCGGATACCACTGCTGCGTGATCGCGCGGCCGAGCGACAGCCGCACCGCGGCCGTGATCTCGAACGCATCGCCGCGGCCCGCATGTTCGGACACGGCTTCGAGGATCGTGCGCATGTCGCGGATCGGCACGCCTTCCTCGAGCAGGTTCTGCAGCACCTTCTGCAGCGTCGTCAGCGAGATCGTCTTCGGCACGAGGTCCTCGACGAGCGACGGCGCGTCCTTGCCGGTGTGCTCGACGAGCGACTGCACTTCCTGGCGGCCGAGCAACTCGGCCGCGTGCTGGACGACCAGATGGTTCAGGTGCGTCGCGACGACCGTGCTCGCGTCGACCACCGTGTAGCCGTACACCTGCGCCTGTTCGCGCATCGCGACGTCGATCCACACGGCCGGCAGCCCGAACGCGGGATCCTGCGTGACGGCGCCCGGCAGCGCAGCCGTCACCTGGCCCGGGTTGATCGCGAGCCACTGGCCCGGGAACACTTCGCCGACGCCGATCTCGACGCCCTTCAGCGCGATCCGGTACGCGTTCGGCCGCAGCTCGAGGTTGTCGCGGATATGGATCACCGGCGGCAGGAAGCCGATTTCCTGCGCGAATTTCTTGCGGATGCTCTTGATGCGCTTGAGCAGTTCGCCGTCGCTGTTCTTGTCGACGAGCGGGATCAGGCGGTAGCCCACTTCCAGCCCGAGCGGGTCGATCAGCTGCACGTCGTCCCAGGTCGCCTCGTGGCTGTCCGACGGCAGCACCGCGGGCGGCGCGATGTCGGTCAGGTCGCCGGCCGCCTTGCGGGCCGCCGCGCGCTTGGTCTGCGTGCGGGCCAGCCAGATCGCGCCGCCGCCGAGTGCGAGGAACGCGAAGTGCGGCATGCCCGGGATCAGCCCCATCAGCACGATGATCGCGCCGGTGATGTTCAGCACGCGCGGGTTCGTGAACAGCTGGCCGGTGATCTGCGTGCCGATGTCCTCGTCGGTCGCGACGCGCGACACGATCACGCCGGCCGCGGTCGAGATCACCAGCGACGGGATCTGCGCGACGAGGCCGTCGCCGATCGTCAGCAGCGTATAGTTGGTGCCGGCCGCGGCGAACGACATGTCGTGCTGGACCATCCCGACGATCAGCCCGCCGATCACGTTGATCGCCATGATGATCAGGCCGGCGATCGCGTCGCCGCGCACGAACTTCGACGCGCCGTCCATCGACCCGTAGAACTCGGCTTCCTGCGACACGGCCAGGCGGCGCTTGCGCGCCTGCTCTTCGTTGATGAGGCCCGCGTTCAGGTCGGCGTCGATCGCCATCTGCTTGCCGGGCATCGCGTCGAGCGTGAAGCGCGCGGACACTTCGGCGATCCGCCCCGCGCCCTTCGTGATCACCATGAAGTTGATGATCATCAGGATCACGAACACGACGATGCCGACCGCGAAGTTGCCGCCGACCAGGAAGTGGCCGAACGCCTCGATCACCTGGCCGGCCGCGTCCGGGCCCGTGTGGCCTTCGAGCAGCACGACGCGCGTCGATGCGACGTTCAGCGACAGGCGCAACAACGTCGAGAACAGCAGCACGCTCGGGAACGCCGCGAAGTCGAGCGGCTTCATCGTGTACATGCTGACGAGCAGCACCATCACGGACAGCGCGATGTTGAACGTGAACAGCAGATCCAGCAGCATCGGCGGCAGCGGCAGGATCATCATCCCCAGGATCATGCAGATGAGGATCGGGCCCGCGAGCGCGCGCAGGTTGGTACCCGCGAGCATGTTCGGGCGCTTCGCGAACAGGCCGGTCGGGGTGCTCATGCCGTGCCTCCCTTGCCGAGCGTGTCTTCCTGTTCTTCGCGCTCGTCTTCGGCGGACACCGACGCGCCCTTGTCGAGCTCGGCCGGCACCTCCAGATCGACCGGCATCGCCGGGAACGCGCCGCCTTCCGAACGGAACCGCTTGAGCTGATAGACCCACGCGAGCACTTCGGCGACGGCCGAGTACAGCGAGCCGGGAATCTCGCGCTCGAGTTCGACGTTGTGATACAGCGCACGCGCGAGCGGCGGCGCTTCGAGCAGCGGCACGTTGTGTTCGGCCGCGAGTTCGCGGATGCGCGCGGCGACGAGGTTCACGCCCTTCGCGACGACCTTCGGCGCGCGCATCTCGCCGTCCGTGTATTGCAGCGCGACGGCGAAGTGCGTCGGGTTCGTCACGACCACGTCGGCCTTCGGCACGGCCGCCATCATCCGGCGGCGCGCGATCGCACGCTGCTGCTGGCGGATCCGCCCCTTCACGTGCGGGTCGCCTTCGTTCTCGCGATGCTCGCGCTTCACTTCTTCCTTCGTCATGCGCAACTTCTTGTTGTACTGCCAGATTTGGTAGGGCACATCGAGTGCGGCGACCACCAGCATCCCGGCGACCGTCGTGCCGCAACACACGGCGATCAGGTGCATCGCATCGGGCAGCGCCACGCGGAGCGGCTGCGTCGCGAGAGCAAGCAGCTCGTCCTTGCTGCGCCAGATCGCGATGCCGCCGATCCCGCCGACGACCAGCGTCTTCGCGAACGACATCCCGAGCTGGATCGGCCCCTGGATCGAGAAAATCCGGCCGAGGCCCGAGATCGGGTTCAGGCGGTCGAACTTCAGCTCGAACGTCTTCGACGAGATCAGCCAGCCGCCGAGCGCCATCGGCGCGAGCAGCGCGGCGACGCCGGTGAGCGCGAGGATCGGCAACAGCGCGGCGAAGCCTTCGAGGCTCGCGCTGCCGGCCGCCGACAGCATCCGGTTCGTGTCGAAGGCGATCGCGCGATCGAACGTGAACGCGCCGCGCAGCATCGCCTGCAGATGCCCACCCGTCGGGCCCGCGAGCAGCCACGCGCCGTAGAACCCGGCCGCGAGCAGCGCGAACGAAGCCAGCTCGCGCGAACGCGCGACCTGCCCCTCCTCACGCGCCTTCTCGAGGCGCCTGGGAGTGGCGGCTTCGGTCTTGTCGAGATCGCTCTCGTCTGCCACGGGGCCTCCAGTCGGGTACGGCGGAATGCCGCTTTCCAGTGACACCGATTATTCATGGAGGCGTCAAACGCCGATCGGTCGAGCAAAGCCGGGAAAGGGGGGTATTTCGGGGAATCGGGAGAGCCGGCGCGAACGGGGCCGGACGGGGGGCGGAACGGTGTACGGTGCGGCGGAAAAACGCGCCGATCGGTGCGAATCGGTGCGACACGCGGGGTGCCGGCTCCGGACGGAGCGACGACGACGTGAAGCGGGGAAAAGGCGAAGAAGCGGCGAAGAAAAGGCGAGGAAACGGTGAAGCAGTGAAGCGGATGCGGCACGAAATCGGGCCCCGACGCGGCGGCGGCGCGCGTCGGGGCAGGCGTCGGTCAGGCCGCCACGATCGGGTCCGCGCCGAAGCGGTTCGGACCTTCGGTGCCGCGCGAGCACATCCACACGAGCAGCAGGATGCCGCCGACGATCGGGATCAGCGCGAGCAGCAGGAACCAGCCCGAGCGGCCCGTATCGTGCAGCCGGCGCACGCTGACCGCGATGCTCGGAATGATCAGCGCCAGCGAAACCAGGCCGATCACGATGAGCAGCAGCAGCGTGATCAGGCCCGCGTCACGGCCGGCCGCGCCGATGACCTGCGCGGCGATCGACAGCACGCAGGTCAGCAGCGCGAAATACCAGTATTCGGCACGACGCGCGCGGCCTTCGAATGTCGCGTATTTATTGAGTGCGGAACGAACGGCTTCGGAAAAATTCATTTTATTACCCTCATGTTTTATATAGACGACCCCGGAAACTACGCCGGCATTATATGTTTGAATGTCGACGGACTCCATTCCTTTTCGCATACCGGGAAGTGCGCGCACCGGCCGTCTCGCCGGCCCTCGCCACGGTGGAATGGCGCGGGAATGGCTGCAACAGCGGAATGCGGCGCCCTCGGCTTGCATGCCGCGTCATTTTAATAATCTTGAAGACCTGACGGAAACGACAGCCCCCGATAATCCAGCATTTGATTACATCCAGATGAAATCGAGCGCAATCGATAATCGACGGCCCATGTGCCGCATTCGATTAACCGGCCGGCATTACGCGGGCGTGCAAAGCGCGCTACGCTTCGCCATGACTTGCCGATTCCGGTCGAACCGCACCATGCTTCGTCATCCGCTCGCGCCATTGCTGTCGCTTGCCTGCGCGCTGACCGCCGGCTGCGCGGGCACGCCGGCCCTGCCGCCCGGCGCGCAGGCGCCTGACGCGCCGCACCCCGGCGCGATCGCACTGCACCATGCGTGGAACGGATCGACGCAAACCCTGCGCGCGCAGGATTTCCCCGCGAGCTTCACCTTCCGCTGCGTCGACACGCGCGGTGAGCCGGCGGAACACGCCCGCGCGGCTTGGTGCGTGCCGGTCGTCGAGATCGAATCGATTTCGGTCGATGCCGCCGGGCGCCCGGTCGCGCCAGCCGACGCCGTCCGGATCGAAAGCACAGCGTACGGGCCCGGCCACCGTTTCCTCGACCACTCGCGCCTGATGCGCGACGGCCGGCCACCGGGCTAGCGCCCGTTCCGGCCGCTCACGGGCTTGCACGGCTCCTGGCGCCGGTTCACGCCTGCAACGGGCTCCCGGCCCCTAGCCCGCCGCCGCGCGCTGCAGCGCGTCGAGATCGAGCTTCTTCATCGTCATCACCTGCGCCATCACGCGCTCCGCGCGCGCCGGATCGCCCGTCATCAGCTCGCTCATCTGCACCGGCACGACCTGCCACGACACGCCGAAACGGTCGCGCAGCCAGCCGCACTGCTGCGCACGCTCGTCGCCGCCTTCCGACAGGCGCGCCCAGTAGCGGTCGATTTCGTCCTGGTCCCGGCAATTGACGACGAACGACACGGCCGGCGTGATCTGGAACACGGGGCCGCCGTTCAGCGCGACGAATGCCTGCCCGTCGAGCTCGAACGCGACGGTCATCACCGCGCCCTCCGCGCTGCCGGACGCGTGCGCGCCGGCCTTGCCGTAGCGCGCGACGTGCACGATGCGCGCGTTGTCGAACACCGATACGTAGAAACCGGCGGCCGCCTCGGCGTCGCGGTCGAACCACAGGAACGGCGTGATGCGTTGTATGCGCGGCTTCATGGCGCTGCCTCCTCGATGTCGTGCCGGCATGGGTGCCGGTATTACATCGTAGGCGCTATGCCCGCGCGCGGCGGGCCGCCGGTCGGACCCGTCGTGCCGCACGCGGCCATCGCATAAAAAAAGGGGGCGATCGCTCGCCCCCTTGTTCCTGCATCCCGCCGTGCTGCGTCAGAACGCGACGAAAGGCGCCGCGCCGCCGCTCGCGGTCTTGTCCATCCCGAAGTAGATCGTCTTGCCGTAGAAGTGCGGCATGCCGATATCGAGCCAGCTGGACGAACCGAACGGGCCCGCGATGTCGTTGAACGCGAACGTCGACGGGTTCGAGAACAGCGAATCCGCGTTCACGACGGGCATCGTCACCGTGCCGCTCACGCCGTTCTGGCCGGTCAGCGTCGCCGAATTGCTGGTCGTCGTCGACGGGCAGTAGAACTGCGTGTTCTTCGAGCAGGCCGGCAACGTGCCCGACGAATCGTTGAAGAAGTACGCGTTCGAACCCGTATCGAAGAACGCGGTCACGTTGCGCCCCTGGAACGTCGCGCTGACGTCGCCCGTCGTGGTCGACGTCATCACCGTCTTCCCGGTCAGGTCGGGCAGGCCGAACGTCAGCGTCCCGGTCGCACTCGCCTGTCCGTTGTTCGAGATGCTCGGCATCGTCACGCTCACCCCGCTGCTGTCGGCGAAGCGATGCACCGGGTTGGCCACCTGCTGCGCCACCGGCACGAGCGCGACCGTGCAGTTCGCGTTGCTGCCGTTCGGGCATGCGTAATAGTTGTTGTTCGTCGACGTCGACGTCGCGCAGGTCGTACCGCAGTCGACCGGCGCGGGCCCGATGCCGAGGATCCCGTTCGCGCCGAGCGCGCTCGCCGAGTTGGCCGACGCGCCGCCGTTCGTGCACGAGCTCGGCACGTTCGTCGTGCCGAGGTCGCCGATGATCTGCACGGGCAGCGACGCTGCCTGCTCGCTGCCGATCGACAGGTCGACGGTGCGCACCGAGCCCCACGTATAGCTCGACACGAACTTGCCGCATTCGGCGACCGGCGCGCCGCCGCTCGTCACCTGCGGGAGGCTGCCGAGCACGCCCGACACGGCGCTGCCGACGAGCCGCAGCCCGTAGGACGCGGTATCGACGAGCACGTTGTTGACGATCTGGCAGTTCGACGTGCCCGGCACGCAAACCTTGAGGCTGACGGTCGGGATGTTGATCACGTTCGCGACGCCGGCGTTGACGGTGACGACGGCCGTGTTCCCGGAATTGCCGTCCGAGCCGCCGTTACCGTTGTTGCCGTTGTTGCCCGAGCTGCCGCCGCCGCCGTCACCGCCGCCGCATGCCGTCACGAGGACGGCCGTCGCCGCCGCGAGGCCCAGCACGCCGAGCCAGCGCTTGAATGTACGAGGAATTCTCAAGATCGCTCTCCCGCTGTCACTGGATGTCGGTGCCGGTCAGGCCGGCAGGCAGCGCCGCCGGCAGCCACGCCTGGCCCGAGAAGGCGCCCATGTGGCCGCCTGTCCGGATCACGAGGCCGCTCGTGTCGACGGACACGGGCGCGCGCCAGCCGCGCGCCTTGTGCGCCGCCTGGACGCCTGCGGTGTACTGCGGGAAATAGCTGCCGAGCAGCGACGCGAGATCCGGCATCGTCGGCCCTTGCCACGCGAGGCCGAACACGCTGCCGGCGGCCGACGTGTATTCATGAATGACGGTGCCCGATCCGAGCGTGATCTCGCGGACGGTATAAGCGGCCGTGTTCGTCTGCATGCCGTCTGCCGAACGCATCGCGCGCTGCAAGGCGCGCACGGTTGCGGCCTGATCGTCCGCCGGCGGCGACATCGGCGCGCCGCCCAGTTCAGCGTATGCGTGGACGCTCCACAGCACACCCATTGCAGCCGTCGCATGCGCGACGGCCCAGCCCAAGCGTTTCAGCTTCACGTTCCCCCCCAAGGGACTGGCTTCGTTGCCGGCGGTGCGGCCATCGCGCCCGCGCCACCGGCCAACATATGAAATCCTACGAATGACGCTACGTTGCTGCTGACGCGTAGTATGCCTGCTGAGCGTGCCGAAGTGTCGATTTGACGCAGGATGACCCGGCGCCACGCGGGAATCGCGTGCGCGGTGAAGCAGTGCGGGGAACGATGTGGCGCGGGCATCGGCGCCGCCGCGACAGGCGGCGCACCGATGCCTGCGGCAGGGTCAGAAGCCCAGGCTGGCGAGCAGGTCGTCCACCTGCCCCTGGTCCTGGACCACGTCGGTCTTGCCTTCCGGCGCGATCTGCGGGCCGTTCAGCAGCGACTCGGGGCTGCCGGTCGAGCTGATCTGCTCGGCCGCGAGCGCGGCCGCGGTGGCCGCGAACTGCTCGCGCCGCTCGGGCGCGATGTTCTCGACGAGCACCGTGAGCAGTTGCTGCTCGATCAGGTAGACCATGTCCATGATCTTCTTGATCACTTGCCCGGTCAGGTCCTGGAAATCCTGCGCGAGCATGATCTCGAGCAGTTGCGCGCTGGTGGCCGAAGCCGACTCGGGCAGCGTGCGCAGGAACGTGCGCGTATCGTCCATCAGCTCGCGCACTTCCGCGTGCTCGATCGGCGCCGCATACCACTGCGCCCAGCGCGCGTCGAGCGCCTCGGCCTCGTTCTGGATGCGCTCCTGCATCGGCTTCGCGACCTCGATCGCATTCAGCACGCGCACGGCGGCCTGCTCGGTCATCGTGGCGACGTAGCGCAGCCGGTCGCGCGCATCGGGCACGGCTTCCGCCGCCCGCTCGACATGCTTGTCGAGCCCGAGCTCGCGCATCGAATCGCGCAGCGTGCGCGTGACATGGCCGATGCGCGCGAGGATGCGGTCGCTCGCGAAATCGGCGCCTTCGGCGTGGCCGTCGGCGCTGAACCCGGCGCCGGTCAGCGCGGCATGGATCGGCTCGTTCACGTCAGCTCCCGGTCTTCGCCATCTTGTCGATAATCTTGTTCAGCTTCTCGTCGAGCGTCGCGGCCGTGAACGGTTTCACGACGTAGCCGCTCGCGCCGGCCTGCGCGGCCGCGATGATGTTCTCCTTCTTCGACTCGGCCGTGACCATCAGCACCGGCAGGTGCGTGAGCGTCGCGTCCGCGCGGATTTCCTTCAGCATCGCGAGGCCGTCGAGGTTCGGCATGTTCCAGTCGGAGATCACGAAGTCGAAACCGCCGCCGCGCAGCCGCGCGAGGCCGGCCGCGCCGTCCTCGGCCTCGTCGACGTTCGAGTAGCCCAGTTCCTTGAGCAGGTTGCGGACGATCCGGCGCATCGTCGGGAAATCGTCCACCACCAGGATTTTCATGCTCTTGTCCATCGTCGTTCCTTTCCAGATTCGTTTTCGTCGGGACGCGTATCGTGGCACGCGCCCCGTGACATTCCATTCAAACGCGCTGCACGCGGTCGCCCATCGTCGCCAGGCGCGCCATCACGCGACGGCTCATCTCGGCGAGCGGCACGATCTCGTCCGCGCCGCCGAGCGCGATCGCCTCGCGCGGCATCCCGAACACGATGCAGCTTGCTTCATCCTGCGCGAACGTGTGAGCGCCCGCGCGTTTCATTTCCAGCAGGCCGGCCGCGCCGTCGCGGCCCATCCCGGTCAGGATCACCCCGAGCGCGTTCTTGCCCGCATGCGTCGCCGCCGAGCGGAACAGCACGTCGACCGACGGGCGGTGCCGGTTCACCGGCGGCTCGTCCGACAGTTGCGCAATATAGTTCGCGCCGCTTCTCGCAAGCAACAGGTGCGCGTGGCCCGGCGCAATATACGCGTGGCCCGGCAGCACGCGCTCGCCATGCTCGGCTTCCTTCACCGCGATCCGGCACAGGCCGTTCAGCCGTTGCGCGAACGACTTCGTGAAGCCCGGCGGCATGTGTTGCGCGATGAGCACGGCCGGCGCATCCGGCGGCAGCGGCGTCAGCACTTCGCGGATCGCCTCGGTGCCGCCCGTCGACGCGCCGATGATGATCAGCTTCTCGGTACTGACGAGCGGGTTGTTGATCATCGGCGCGGCCGAGTGGCTGTCCGCCGTGCGCGCGGCGGCCTGCGGCTGCGGCGCCTGGCGCACGCGCGCCCGCGACGCCGCGCGGATCTTGTCGGCGAGCTTTTCCGCGTAGTCGAGCATCCCGTCGCGAATCCCGACGCGCGGCTTCGTGACGAAATCGACCGCGCCGAGTTCGAGCGCGCGCAGCGTGATTTCCGAGCCGCGTTCGGTCAGCGACGACACCATCACGACCGGCATCGGCCGCAGGCGCATCAGCTTCTCGAGGAAGTCGAGCCCGTCCATGCGCGGCATTTCGACGTCGAGCGTGAGCACGTCGGGGTTGTGCTGCTTGATGAGCTCGCGCGCGACGAGCGGATCGGGCGCGGTCGCGCACACCGTCATGTCGGGCTGGCTATTGATGATCTCGGTCATCAGGCTGCGGATCAGCGCCGAATCGTCGACGCACAAAACTTTGATCTTCTGCACTGCGGTCATGCCTCCTGCTTTCTTGATAGGTTCGCCGCCCGCACGCCGCCGGCCGGCGCCGCGCTGCGCGCGCCGAACAGCTCGATGCGCGGCCGCGCCGGCTGCGGCGGCGCCGGGCGCTTCGCCGCGAACAGCTCGACTTGCGGACGCGGCCGTGCGCTGCGGGCGCGATCGGCCTCGCGGGCGAGCGCGGCTTCGCGTTCGGTGACGCCCGGCACCTGCAGCCGCAGCTTCTTCACCGCCGCGCGCCCCGTGGCCGCCATGAACGCGACCTTGCGCGGGTGCACGCCCTGCAGGTCTTCCGCCGTGATGCGGATGCGCTCGAGCGCCAGGTAGCGGCGCACGAAATCCGCGTTGCGGTCGCCGATGTTGATCGTGGTCATCCCGGCCAGCACGGCGGCGCCCCCGAACACCTTCGCCTCGAAGCGTTCGCGGCGCCCGCCTGCCTTGATCATCTCGTTGATCAGCACTTCCATCGCATACGCGCCGTAGCGCATCGATTCCGACGCGGCCGCGCCCGGATCGGCGCCGTCGTCGGGCAGCATGAAGTGGTTCATCCCGCCGATGCCCGCGTACGGATCGTGCAGGCACGCGGCGACGCACGAGCCGAGCACGGTCATCAGCACCATGTCCTCGGACGTCGTGTAGAACTCGTTCGGCAGCAGCTTCACGCCGGGACGGCCGAAGTGGTTGTCGAAGTAGCGATTGGTGGCGATCGGCAGGGCGCTCATCCGCGCACTCCAGGAGCTGATGCGGCACGCCCATGCGCGGCGGACAGCATCGCAGGCGCCTGCGCGCCCCGCGGCCGCGCGCCCTGTGCGGCGTCGCGGGTCAGTTCGTACACCGTCTGCCCGCGCAGCCGGAACGCCTGCGTGACATACGTGAAGTTTTCCGAATGGCCGGCGAACAGCAGCCCGCCCGGCTTCACGAGCGGCTCGAAGCGCGACAGCACCTGCCCCTGCGTCGGCTTGTCGAAATAGATCATCACGTTGCGGCAGAAGATCGCGTCGAACGGCTTCGCGATTCCGTAATCCGCATCGGTCAGGTTCAGCTGCTCGAAGCGGATCATCGCGCGCAGCTCGGGGCGCACCTTCACGCGGCCGGCCTGCGCGCCCGTGCCCTTCAGGAAGAAGCGCTTCAGCCGCTCCGGCGCCAGGTGCTTGACCTGGTCATACGTGTAGATGCCGGCCTCCGCCTTCGCGAGCACCTGCGTGTCGAGGTCGGTCGCGAGAATCGACGCGCCGCGCGCGGCCGATTCGCCGAGCGCCTCGATCAGCGTGATCGCGATCGAGTAAGGCTCCTCGCCGGTCGACGCCGCCGAGCACCAGACCGATACCGGCGCCGGCCGCCCCTTCACGAAGTCCGACAGGATCGGGAAATGGTGCGACTCGCGGAAGAACGCGGTCAGGTTCGTCGTCAGCGAATTGGTGAACGCTTCCCACTCGAGCGGATCGTCTTCCTGCTCGAGCAGGTCGAGGTAGTCGCGGAACGTGTCGAGGCCGCGTGCCCGCAAGCGGCGCGCGAGACGGCTGTACGCCATGTCGCGCTTGTGCTCGGACAGCGAGATTCCCGCGCGTTGATGGATCAGCGCGCGAATGCGTGCGAAATCCGCGCTGGTGAACGCGAAGTCGCGCCCCGGCTCGCCCGCGCGAGGCGAGGCATCCGGTGCATCGGGTCGAAACGGCGCGCGCGCGTGCGGCATGGTTTAGAAGGTCTCCCAATCGTCATCGGACGTGCCGGCCGTGGCCGGCGCCGGCTTCTCGCCGTTCAGCGCCGGGCGCACGAGCGCGGGTTTCGCGGCCGGCTTGTCGGCCGGCGCGGCGGTTTTCGCGAGACGCGGCCCGTAGCCGCCCGCAGCCGTGCCGCGGGAAGCCGGTACATCCTTCTGCGCGTGTGCGCCCGTATCGGCCGCACGCTTCGGTTCATGGCCTGTGCCCGCCGCAGCCGCCGCAGCCGCCGCAGCCGCAGCGGCAGCACGCGGCGCCGGCGCGGCGCGCCGTGCCGGTTGGGCGTTGGCTTGCGGAGACGGCAGCGCGGCAACTGGCGCCGCTTCGAAACGCGCCTCGGACGTCAGCGCGGGCGCGGCCGGCCGCGCCGCACTGTGCGACGGCGCGAGCACGATGCCGCCCGCCACGCGCCAGCCCGACACGATCGACTTCATCTGGCGCGTCTGCTCCTCGAGCGACGCGGCCGCGGCCGCCGCCTGCTCGACGAGCGCGGCGTTCTGCTGCGTGACCGAATCCATCTGGCCGACCGCGCGGTTGACCTGCTCGATGCCGGTCGACTGCTCGTCCGATGCGGCGCTGATCTCGCCCATGATGTCGGTCACGCGGCGCACGGCCTGCACGATCTCGTCCATCGTCGAGCCGGCGCGCGACACGAGCGCCGACCCGCTTTCGACCTTCTCGGCCGAATCGCCGATCAGCTGCTTGATTTCCTTCGCGGCGCTCGCGCTGCGCTGCGCGAGAGAGCGCACCTCGCCCGCGACCACCGCGAAGCCGCGGCCCTGTTCGCCCGCACGCGCGGCTTCGACCGCCGCGTTCAGCGCAAGGATGTTGGTCTGGAACGCGATGCCTTCGATCGTGCCGATGATGTCGACGACCTTGCCCGAGCTCGCCGCGATGTCCTGCATCGTCGACACGACCTGGCCGACCACTTCGCCGCCCTGCGTCGCGATGTCCGATGCATTCACCGCGAGCTGGCTGGCCTGCCGTGCGTTCTCCGCGTTCTGCCGCACGGTGCCCGTCAACTGCTCCATGCTCGACGCGGTTTCCTGCAGCGACGCGGCTTGCTCCTCGGTGCGCTGCGACAGGTCGGTGTTGCCGGTCGAGATCTCGCGCGCACCGACGTCGATCGACTCGGTGCCGCGATGCACGGCCTGCACCATCGTCGTGACGGCGTCCTGCATCCGCTTGATGCCGCCGAACAGGCGGCCGATCTCGTTGGTGCTGAACACGTTCACCGGCTGCGTGAGGTCGCCGCCGGCGATGCGCTCGAAGTGCGCGATCGCGTCTTCGAGCGGCTGCACGATCAGGCCGCGCAGCGCAAAGCGGATCGCGATCACGACGACGAACGCGATCGCGATGCCGGCCGCGATCAGGCCGATCATCAGCGAGATCTGCGACTGCGTCGCGGCCTGGCGATCTTCCGCGCGCTTCTGCAGCGAGGCGATCACGGCCGCCGCCGTCTGGTCGAACGCGATGAACATCGGGCTGATCTTCGTGTCGGCCACCGCGTGGTACGCCGCCATGTCGCCCGCGCGCGCCGCCGCGAATTCGGGCTCGACGCCTTCCTTCACGATCGTCGTGTAGCGTGCGGAGAGCTCGTCGAGGAGCGCCTGATCGACGCCGAGCTTCGGCAGCGACTGGAACGCCTGCCAGTTCTGGTTCGACTTCGCGAACAGCTCCTGCGCGCGATCGAGCACCTTCGTGGCATCGGCCCCGTTGCCGGCTTCGGTCAGCGTACGGAAGCGATCGAGCGCCACGCGCGAGCGCAGCAACTGCGCGGCCGTGTCGTCGAGCGCGTGGATCGCCGGCAAGTCGACGTGCGCGATCTCGTCGAGCGAGCGGCTCGCGTGATTGAGCGCGTAGAGGCCGAGCCCGCCGACGGCGGCGGCCAGCGCCACGAGGATGAGTCCGATCGCCGTAAGCGTCGTGCGGATCGACCAGTTATGCAACATTGCAGATTCTCCCGAAATTCCTGCGCGCGCGGCGCGCTTAACCGCCGAGCGTCTCGATCAGCGCCATTTCACGGCTCGACATCAGCTTCTCGATGTCCATCAGGATCAGCATCCGGCCGTCGACCGTGCCGAGGCCCGTCAGGTACTCGGTCGTCAGCGTCGCGCCGAATTCCGGCGCCGGCATGATCTGGTCCGTCTGCAGCGTCAGCACGTCCGACACGCCGTCGACCACCATCCCGACCACGCGGTTCGACACGTTCAGGATGATCACGACGGTCTGGTGGTCGTACTCGACGCGGCCGAGATGGAACTTGATCCGCATGTCGACGATCGGCACGATGATCCCGCGCAGGTTGATCACGCCCTTGATGAACTCCGGCGCGTTCGCGATGCGCGTGACGCTGTCGTAGCCGCGGATTTCCTGCACCTTCAGGATGTCGATCCCGTATTCCTCGTCGCCGAGCGTGAAGACGAGGAACTCCTGGCCCGTCGCGTCGCCTTGTTCTGCATCGCGGCGGCTCGTTGCCGCGTTCGCCGCGGCCGGATTGATCATTTGGACTTCAGCAGACACGTTTGCCCCCAATCGGTTGAATGGCGAGTGACATCAGAACATCGCGAGCTCGGCGCCGGCTCGGGCGCCGTGCGTCGCACGGGTTTCGCGGTTCAGCGCCGCGACGTCGACGATCAGCGCGACGCTGCCGTCGCCGAGGATGGTCGCTGCCGAGATGCCGTGCACCTTGCGGTAATTGGTTTCGAGGTTCTTCACGACCACCTGCTGCTGGCCGACCAGCTCGTCGATCAGCATCGCGAAGCGACGCCCCTCGGTTTCCATGATCGTGACGATCCCCTGCGTCGGGTCGGTGCGCGCATCGTCGACCGAGAACACCTCGTGCAGCGCGACCAGCGGCAGGTATTCGCCGCGCACGCGCACCACGCGCTCGCCGTTGCCGACCGTGTAGATGTCGTCGTTCGACGGCTGCAGCGACTCCATCACGAAGTTCAGCGGCAGGATGAAGATCTCGTTGCCGACCTTCACCGACATCCCGTCGAGAATCGCGAGCGTGAGCGGCAGCACGATCCGCGTGGTCGTGCCGCGGCCGGCCACCGACGTGATTTCCACGTGGCCGCCCATCGACTGGATGTTGCGCTTCACGACGTCCATCCCGACGCCGCGGCCCGACACGTCGGTCACCGTCTCGGCGGTCGAGAAGCCCGGTGCGAAGATCAGCTGCCAGACTTCGTCGTCGCTGATGTTGTCTGACACCTGCATGCCCTGTTTCGCGGCCTTCGCGAGGATGCGCTCACGGTTCAGGCCCGCGCCGTCGTCGCTCACCTCGATCACGATGTTGCCGCCGTGATGCGCGGCCGACAGCACCAGCTGGCCGACCGCGTCCTTGCCGGCGGCCACGCGCTTGTCGACCGTCTCGATCCCATGGTCGAGGCTGTTGCGCACGAGGTGGGTCAGCGGATCGATGATCCGTTCGATCAGGCTCTTGTCGAGCTCGGTCGCCTGGCCGAACGTGACCAGCTCGACCTGCTTGCCGAGCTTGCCGGCGAGGTCGCGCACGAGGCGCGGGAAGCGGCTGAACACGTAGTCCATCGGCATCATGCGGATCGACATCACCGCTTCCTGCAGGTCGCGCGCGTTGCGCTCGAGCTGCGCCATCCCGTTGAACAGGCGGTCGTGCAGCGCCGGATCGAACGCGCTCGCGGTTTCCGCCAGCATCGCCTGCGTGATCACGAGCTCGCCGACCAGGTTGATCAGCTGGTCGACCTTCTCGACGCCGACGCGGATCGAGCTGCCTTCGGCGCCCGATGCCGCAGCGGCGGCCGGGCGGGCGCGCTTGTCGTCGTGATGCGCGGCGGCCTGCGGCGCGTGGTCGGCGTGCGCCGGCGGAGCCGGCTGCTGCGCTTGCGCGGCGGCGGCGGGCGCGGCGGGCGCGGGTGCGGCCGGTGCCGATGCAGCCGGTTGCGGTGCCGCGGCCTGCGGCGCGAATACCTCGGCGCGCACCGGTTGCGCGGCGGCGGCCGGTTCTGCTGCCGGCGCCGCGGCGCCCTGCGCGGCAGCGGGTGCGGCCGGCGCCGTGCCGTGCCCGACGCGGATCTGGCTTTCGTCGATCACGAAGCAGCACACGGCGACGATGTCGTCGGACGGCACGTCCGATTCGACCCACAGCGTCAGGTCGGCGCCCACTTCCTCGCGGCCCACGATCCGGCCGAGGTTGCCGAGTTCTTCGGTGAGCAGTTCGCGATCCTTCGCATCGACGCCCACGAGCGTGATCTTCAGGTGCGGGCCGCCTTCGTCCGCACCGGCGTCGGCCGCCGGATGGGCAGCTGCGACGGCCTGCTCGATCACGTGGTCGGGCACGCGATCGTCGCTGGCGGCCGGTTCCGCGGCCGGCGCAGCCGGTGCGACGGCAGCAGCGACCGGCGCCGCGGGCGCGGCCTCGGCAGCTGCCGGCGCACCCGCGCCGCTCTCGGCCTTCAGCCGTTCGAGCTTCGCGCAGATCGTCGCGGCGGCAGCCGCGTCCGGTTCGGCGCTCGCGCGGTAGTCGACGAGCTGGTCGGACAGCACGTCCTTGGTCTCCAGGAACGCGTCGACCATTTCCTTGGTCAGCGTCAGCTCATGGTTGCGTGCGCGGTCGAGCAGCGATTCGAGGATGTGCGTCGTATCGGTCAGCGCGGAAAAGCCGAACGTCGCCGCGCCGCCCTTGATCGAATGCGCGGCGCGGAAGATCGCGGCCAGATCCTCGGGGTCGGGCGAACCGACGTCGAGGTTCAGCAGCAACTGCTCCATCTGCGCGAGCAGCTCGTCCGCTTCGTCGAAAAATGTCTGGTAGAACTGAGTGATGTCGAGAGTCATGCCCGGTCCCGGGTTGAAAGCGTCGCGTGAATGTCAGGAAGCGGCCGGCTCGGACAGCGTCGCGACCAGGTCGACCAGCACGGCGGGGTCGATCGGCTTTTCGATCCAGCCGGTCGCGCCCGCGTCGCGTGCGGCGTCCTTGAACGCGTCGCTGCCTTCGGTCGTCAGCACGAGGATCGGCGTTTCCGTATAGGCAGTGAGCTTGCGCAGCGCGGCGATCACTTCGAGCCCGCTCTTGCGCGGCATGTTCTGGTCGGTCAGCACCAGGTCGTACGGCACGGTGGCCGCCAGGTCGAAGCCGGCCTCGCCGTCCGGCGCCACCGTCACGTCGTAGCCGGCCTGCATCAGCGTTGCCTGCAGCAGCGCACGCATGGTCGCGGAGTCGTCGATGGCGAGAATCGTTCGGATCATGTCTGTCTCGGAATCTTGTCGATATCAGGGTTTCGGCACGGCGACGGCGGACGCCGCGAGCGCCGGGCGCACGGCCGGCGCCGGGGCCAGCTGCTGCGCGAGCTGATGCGAGCCGGCCGCATCGGCCGACAGCGTCGTGGTCGTCGCATCGTCGCGCATCAGCGCCTCTTCGGATTTGCGGTTCAGCACGATCACGCTGATCCGGCGGTTTTCCGGATCGAGCGGGTCGGCCTTGTTCAGGTTCTGGGTCGACGCGAGGCCGAGCACGCGCAGCACTTTCGCCTCGCCCATGCCGCCGGCGATCAGCTCGCGGCGCGACGCGTTCGCGCGGTCGGCCGACAGCTCCCAGTTGCTGTAGCCGCCCTCGCCGCCCGCGTACGGCACGGCGTCGGTGTGGCCCTGGACGATGATGCGGTTCGGCACGTCGTTCAGCGTCTTGCCGATCTCGCGCAGGATGTCGCGCATGTACGGCTCGACGTGGTCGCTCGACATCGCGAACATCGGCCGCTTCTGCGAATCGACGATCTCGATGCGCAGCCCCATCAGCGTCGAATCGATGCGGATCTGCTGCTTGAACTGGCGCAGCGTCGGGTTGGCCTCGATCGCGGCCATCAGCTTGATCTGCAGGTCGTGCAGGCGGGCCTGCTCGAGCCGGTCCTGCGCGGCCTGCGCGTTCTGCGCCTGCGAGCGGGAATGCTCGTCGCCCATCTTCGCGAGGCGCTCGGCGAGCTGCGTCGTGCCGTCGGTGCGGCGCAGCGTGCCGGCGTCGACGCTCGACAGGTCGCGGCCGCCGCCGTTGATGATGCTGGAATCCTGCGAGCTGCGGTCGCCGCTGCCGAACAGCGCGGCCTTCAGCGGCGTGTTGAAGTATTCGGCGATCCCCTTCAGCTGCACCGGCGTGACCGAGCTCAGCAGCCACATCAGCAGGAAGAACGCCATCATCGCGGTCATGAAGTCCGCGTACGCGAGCTTCCATGCGCCGCCGTGGTGGCCCTTCTTCGCCGGGGCCACCCGCTTGACGACGATTGCGCGATCCTTGCTCTTGCTCATTGGGCGCTCCGCGTCACTTCGCCTTCACGCGGCGCACGTGCTCTTCGAGCTCCGAGAACGACGGGCGCTCGGTCGAGAACAGCACCTTGCGGCCGAATTCGACCGCGATCGCCGGCGCATAGCCGTTCAGCGTCGCGAGGATCGTCACCTTGATGCACTGGAACATCTTGGTCGACTCGGCGACGCGCTGCTCCGCGAGGCTCGCGAGCGGCCCGATCAGCCCGTACGACAGCAGGATCCCGAGGAACGTGCCGACCAGCGCCTGCGCGATCATCGCGCCGAGCACCGCGGGCGGCTTGTCGGCGGACGCCATCGTGTGCACGACGCCCATCACGGCCGCGACGATACCGAACGCCGGCATCGCGTCGCCGACACGCATCAGCGCATGCGCGGGGCCTTCGCCTTCCGCGTGGTGCGTCTCGATCTCCTCGTCCATCAGGCTCTCGATCTCGAACGCATTCATGTTGCCGCCCACCATCAGGCGCAGGTAGTCGGTCAGGAATTCGACGATGTGGTGATCGGCGAGGATCTTCGGGTATTGCGTGAAGATCGGGCTCTTTTCCGGATCGTCGATGTCGGCCTCGAGCGTGAGCGTGCCTTCCTTGCGTGCCTTCGCGAGCAGCACGTAAAGAAGCGCCATCAGCTCCATGTAGACATCCTTCGTGTATTTCGAGCCCTTGAAGAGCGTCGGCAGCACGCGCAGCGTGGCCTTGATGGTCTTGCCGCCGTTGCCGAGGATGAACGCGCCGACACCCGCGCCCACGATCATCAGGATCTCGACGGGCTGGATCAAGGCGCCCAGATGCCCGCCTGCCAGCGCATAACCGCCGAAGACGGACAACAGCGTCACGAGTGTTCCCACGATAATCAGCACTGCCTGTCCCTCACGAATGACCGGCGGGGAGACCGCCGTTAAACAGGTTTACGGCAGTCGGCAGGAAAACTTTCGCGGGCGGCCAGGCGGCGGCCCGACGGTGTTTACCAGCAATTCGCGGACGATTCGCGCCGCCCGGCGCGGCCTGAACGCCCCGCCCGGCCCCGCCAGATGGCGCTCAGGCCGCGGCGGCAGCCAGTTCAGCGCGCGCGGCGGCGGCCTTGCGGGTCTTGCCCGCGCGCGACGGCGGCTGGCAAAGGCCGCAGACGAAACCTTGATGCGGATCATGCGCATGCGCGACGAAGTGCCCACCGCAGCGCGTGCACGGGGTCATCTGCAGCATCCCCGAATCGAAGAAGCGCACGAGCGTCCATGCGCGCGTGAGGCTCAGCGCGGCCTCGTCGCCGGACAGGTTCACGTGCTCCTGATAGAGCCGGTACGCCTTCACGATCGACTGGATCGGCTCGCAGCGGCCGTGGTCCTGCATGAACCGGTAGATGTTGTAGAACAGCGACGAGTGGATGTTCGGCTGCCACGTCATGAACCAGTCGGTCGAGAACGGCAGCATCCCCTTCGGCGGCGACACGCCCTTCAGTTCCTTGTACAGCTTGATCAGACGATCCCGCGACAGGCTCGTCTCCGCTTCCAGCAACTGCAGCCGGGCGCCCAGTTCGATCAGTTCGATGGCGAGGGTGATTTCCTTCACCTCGATCACGACGCTTTTGCTTGCCATGGTGATAACCGTCCGCTTGACGTGATTCGGATGGATGGCCAATACGCTGCCCACCGGCGCGGCACGCCGGGACAAACGCAAGGCGGGATGGATCAGCGGACGCCTTCGACCTGCTGCCCGGCCATCAGGATGGCCGAGTGGGCGTGCGCGACGACATCGCTGCGGCCCTTGTCGGCGAGCGACGAGAGCAGCGCGTGATCATCGAAGCGGAAGCGGCACAGCATCTGGTTCGACGCAGCCAGCTTCACGGTCTGTGCGAGCGTGAGGTTGGCGAGCAGGTCGGCGAGTTCCTGGGAGATTCCCATGCGGAACATGCCCATCGCTTTGTCTTCCCGCAGCAGGCGTTGCGCGAGGAGGAGGTACGACAGGTTGACCTCTTTGATCTCACTGAGCATTTCGCTGGTAGCGCTCATGATTCCCCCGTTAAAGAGCTTTGCTTTGGCCATTCGTGTTATGAAAACGTTTGCTCGATCAGGGCGCCCTCGGCGCTCAGTCGGCTCGTTTATAGTCTTACAGGGCGAATTTTGGCTAAACGGCATTTATGCCGGTATCAGCGAAGTGGCGTATGCCACGCAGGATTTGTCTGTAAACCGTGTAGGAATTTTTCCGACAAGGCGAATTGAAAGCGGGCAATGGGGAATGCGGGTGACAGCGCGGATCCGGCTGCGATGTGTCCGATGGCCTCCGCAAAGCGGCGAAAGGCTTGCCGGCAAGGCCGCCGACATTCGGATCGGTAAAAATTATAGTGGTTTTTCACGATAGCGCAACAATAGTTGTGGCTATCTCGATTCATGATTCCGTGCCCTTTTTCTCGGGGTTTTCGCGTATTTCATCGTGTAACAAGCCTTAAGTGTTTGAAAAAACACTCGAACCCCGCAGGGCGATATCGATAATGGACTCCAATGGGCGGCGGCGCGAGCCGTGCCGGCCCGCCCCGCAGCTTGCCGTCCGGCGCCCCGCGCACCCCGCCCAGGGCACGGCCACGTACAGCCAACCACGTACGCCGGCGAGTTTCGCAACCTTGCAGGGGATCCGCATCGGCGCCACCGCGCCCCCGGATCAAAACAGGAGAGCATCCATGCGAATTGCCCAGATCGCGCCGCTTTACGAAGCCGTTCCGCCGAAACTCTACGGCGGCACCGAGCGTGTCGTGTCCTACCTCACCGAGGCGCTCGTCGATCTCGGCCACGACGTGACCCTGTTCGCCAGCGGCGACTCCGTCACGTCGGCCCGACTCGAGGCGGCCTGGCCGCGCGCGCTGCGGCTCGATCCGTCGATCCGCGATTCGATGGCGCCCCATATGCGGCTCCTCGAAAAGGTCGCCCGGGTCGCGCACGAATTCGACGTGCTGCACTTCCACCTCGACTACCTGCCGTTCCCGCTGATGTCGCGCCTCGACACGCCGTACGTGACGACGCTGCACGGCCGTCTCGACCTGCCGGAACTGCAGCCGGTGTTCGACGCGTTCCCGGACGCGCCGGTCGTGTCGATCTCGAACAACCAGCGCAAGCCGCTGCCGCAGGCCGCATGGGCCGGCACCGTGTATCACGGGCTGCCCGACACGCTGCTCACGCCGCAACCGGGCGTGAAGCCCGAATACCTCGCGTTCCTCGGCCGGATCTGCCCGGAAAAGCGCGTCGACACCGCAATCCGGATCGCCGCGCAAAGCGGGCTGCCGCTGAAGATCGCCGCGAAGGTCGACAAGGCCGACGCCGACTATTTCAAGGAAGTGATCGAGCCGCTGCTCGACCAGGCGCACGTCGAATTCATCGGCGAGATCAACGAGGCGCAGAAGCCCGCGTTCCTGTCCGGCGCGAAGGCGCTGCTGTTCCCGATCGACTGGCCGGAGCCGTTCGGCCTGGTGATGATCGAAGCGATGGCCTGCGGCACGCCGGTCGTCGCGTTCAACCGCGGCTCGGTGCCCGAAGTGATCGAGGACGGCGTGACCGGCTTCATCGTCGAGGACGTGCAGGGCGCGGTCGGCGCGCTGCACCGGATCGACAGCCTGTCGCGTACCGCCATCCGCGAACGTTTCGATACGCGCTTCAGCTCGAAGGCCATGGCGCAGCGCTACGTCGAAACTTACGAATCGCTTTGCACGGGAGCCCGTCAACCGGCATTGCGCCGGGTCGCCGGCGCCTGACACGGAATTCCGCAAGGAAATATTCCGTAATCCAATCCGCGCCGACATTGGCGCGGATAACAAAAGAGCCGCATCTCGATGCGGCTCTTTTGTTTGGGCTTTCGGTCATTCGATGAGGAAACGATCGCGGTTTTTCCCGACGATCCAATTCGGCGGCTTGCCGCGCCCGCTCCAGGTCGCGCCCGACTTCGGATCACGGTATTTCGGAGGCAGCGGCGCCTTCTTCGGCGGGCGCCCGCGCTTCGCTCGCTCCGCGAAGCCCAGATCCTGGGCAGTCAGCCCATATTCGGCAATCTTTTGCTGGACTTCCGCAATCACCGCCGCCACTTCCTGGCGGCGCACATCGTCCGCCTGAGCCTGCAGATCGGCGATCTGCGCCTTGAGTTTCGCGTATTGAGACATTTTTCGACTCCCCTTTTGATGATGCGGCCCCGGCGAATCCGGCCGGGACACCAACATCCGTTACGCCATCCGCACTGCCGCCCTGCCCTTCGAAATTAATGCTGTCATCTTTAACCGATTCGGCTATATCGAGAATGCGGACTTATTCTAATAAAAGGCATTCGTCAGCTATTCAAATTTAACAATCGTTGACCCTCCCCCACCCGATTCATTTCCTATAATCCAGACCAATTCCGGGTGACGGTTTAAATCCGTCGCGTCGTCCGGTTGTCTTCAATCCACTTGAACGAGGTCCTTACATGAATCTTTCTCAGCGTCTCGCTGCAGAGGTATTCGGCACGTTCTGGCTGGTGCTCGGCGGGTGCGGAAGCGCCGTGCTGGCCGCCGCCTTTCCGGGCCTCGGCATCGGCTTTGCCGGCGTCGCACTTGCCTTCGGCCTGACTGTGCTGACGATGGCATTCGCAATTGGCCACATTTCGGGCTGCCACCTGAATCCGGCGGTGAGCGTCGGCCTGACGGTCGCCGGCCGCTTCCCCGCACGCGATCTCGTGCCGTACATCGTCGCGCAGGTGGTCGGCGCGACGCTCGGCGCATTCGTGCTGTACCTGATCGCGACCGGCAAGCCGGGCTTCGACGTCGTCGGCAGCGGCTTTGCGACGAACGGCTTCGGCGAGCGCTCGCCCGGCCACTACGCACTCGGTTCGGCGTTCATTTGCGAAGTCGTGATGACGGGCTTCTTCCTGTTCGTGATCCTGGGCGCCACCGACAAGCGCGCGCCGGCCGGCTTTGCGCCGATCGCGATCGGCCTGTGCCTGACGCTGATCCACCTGATCTCGATTCCGGTCACCAACACGTCGGTGAACCCTGCCCGCTCGACCGGCCCCGCGCTGTTCGTGGGCGGCGATGCGATCGGTCAGCTCTGGCTGTTCTGGGTGGCGCCGATCATCGGCGCGGCACTCGCCGGGATCATCTACCCGCTGGTCGCGGGGCGTGACAACGCCGTCGACCTGCTGCCGGCATCGGCTCGCACAATCGAATAAAACACTACGGGGTCAAGCGAGCAGAGCAGCGAGCCTCACGCTGTCAAAGAAGATCGAGGCAGGTAATTTCGACGGGCGCCACTGGCGCCCGTTTTTCATTTCCGCGCCGGCAGGACATTCAGGATGCGGCGACGTTGTCTTCGAGCGAGAACAGCGTGCGCAGGTGGCGGGCAACGCCCGCGTCGAAGTTGTTGCCGATCCGCGGGATGTGCGGCAACCGCGCGACCAGGTCGGGATTCGCGTTGTTCATCATGAACGCGTGGCCGGCGGTTTCGAGCAGGTCGATATCGTTCATGTTGTCGCCGAACGCGATGCAGTGGCCGGTGTCGACGCCGAGACGTGCGAGAACCGAGCGCAGCGCGCGGCCCTTCGACACGTTCGCGGTCATCACTTCGAGGCAGTCGGGCAGCGAGTACGTGACGTACAGCGCATCGCCGAAACGCACGCGCATCTGCTCGGCGACGACCGCCAGATCGGCCGGATCGCCGATGTACAGCACCTTCGCGATATCCGCGCCGTCGTGCGCGGGCATGTCGATCACGTCGTAGCGGAAGCCCGAATCCTGGTGGAATTCGAGCAGGTGCGGCGCATCGCGGTCGATCAGCCAGCCCTGGTCGGTGAACAGGTTGACGATCACGCGGCCGTGCGCGCCGACGACATCGGGCTGCACGAGGCCGCGGACGATTGCCGGATCGATGTCCTGCGCGTGGATCGTCGTGTCGTCCGGCGCATGCACGCGCGCGCCGTTCGACGTGATCAGGTACGGCCGGATGCCGAGCACGTCGCGAATGCCGGCGACGTCCGCGTAGTGGCGCCCGGTGGCGATCACGAACTGCAGGCCGTCGCGGTCGAGCCGGCGGACGGTGTCGATCGTGTAAGGATCGAGCTGGTGGTCGCTGTTCAGCAGGGTACCGTCGAGATCGGTGGCGATGACTTTGTACATGGGACGGAAGCGTGGCGCTCAGGGCTCTGCGGAACGGCCATTTTAACGTCGTGCCCGGTTGCCCGCCGGACGGTTCGCGGTCGACTGCCGCCAGCGGCGCGGTTGCGGCGTGCTTTCCTCCGGCCTCGAAACGCCGTCAGTTCCCTTCCGCCGCCCGCAGCGCCTGCAGCGCGAGCCGCAGCGCGCCGTGCGCGGAATCGTCGAGCGGCGCGCGCAGCCGGGCGGCATGGCGCGCCGGCACGGCCGGTGCGAGGGCGTCCGCCAATCCGCCGCACAGCGCCACCGGCAGCGCCTGCTGCGGATCGAGCGCATCGATCATCTTGCCGATCTCGTCGCCCGCCTGCGCGATCAGCGCGCCCGCGACCGGATGCGAACGATGCGCGAACACGATCGGCGCCAACCGCGCGTAGATCGTCTGGTTCGCATCGCACGACCACTGGACGAGCGCGTCGCGATCCTGCGCGCCCGTTTCCGCGAGCAGCGCGTTGGCGAACGCATCGCGCGGCACGCGGCCGTCGAGCGCCTGCTGTGCATACGCGAGCGCGCGCACGCCGAGCCATGCGCCGCTCGCCTCGTCGCCGGACGGGAAGCCGAAGCCGCCCGCGATCCGGCACGCGCCGGCCGCATCGAGCGCCGCCGCGATGCTGCCGGTGCCGAGCGCGACGATCAGCCCCGGCGCGCCGCCGTGTGCGCCGACGACGGTCGTATACGCGTCGCTCTCGACCGCGAGCGCGCCGAGCGGCGCCTGCGCGCGGAACGCGGCCAGCCACACCGCATTGTTGACGCCTGCGAGCCCGCAGCCGAGCGCGCACTGCGACCAGTCGAGTGCATAACCGGCCTGGGTGAACGCATCCGCGCAGGCCGCGCCGATCGACGCCCACGCGCGCTCGATACCGAGCCCGAGCCCCGACGGGCCGCCGCGCCCCTGCGCGAGCTCGCGCCCGTGCCGGTCGGCCAGCACCGCGCGCGTGCCCGTGCCGCCTCCGTCGATGCCGATCGCAAAAAGTAGTGCCGCCATGCCTTCATCCCGCTGATTCGAACAGGCGCCAAGCTTAACCGGATCGGCGCCGCGCGCCCATCTGCCGTTCGGCCGGCTGTTCCGTGAAAAGGGCTTCCGCTATGCTGACGCGATCGAATCGATACGAAAAGCGAGGCAAGCGATGTCGCAGCGGTGCAACTGGGTGAAGACGGAAGCGGATGCTCACTATCACGATACCGAGTGGGGCGTGCCGTCGCACGACGATCGCCACCTGTTCGAAATGCTGATCCTGGAAGGCGCGCAGGCCGGACTGTCGTGGTCGACGATCCTGAACAAGCGCGCAGGCTACCGTGAAGCCTTTGCGGATTTCGACGTCGATGCCGTCGCGCGCTTCACGCCGAAACGCATCGAGAAGCTGCTGGAGAATCCCGGCATCGTGCGCAACCGCGCGAAGGTCGAATCGGCGGTCACCAATGCGCGCGCCGTGCAGCGCATCCGCGAAGAGCACGGGTCACTCGCCGCGTTCCTGTGGTCGTTCGTTGGCAATGCGCCGGTCCAGAACGCGTGGCAGTCGTACCGCGACGCGCCCGCGTCGACCGAACAGTCCGATGCACTCAGCAAGGCGTTGAAGGCGTATGGGTGCAAGTTCGTCGGTTCGACGATCTGCTATGCGCTGATGCAGGCCACCGGCATGGTCAACGATCACGAAGCTGGCTGCCCGTGCCACGCGCAATGCGCGGCGCTCGGCGGCAAGCAGCCCGCACGCCGGCGCAAGGCGGGCTGACGGCGAGCGGCCCCGGTTCAACAGGATGCGGGTCATTCGAGGTCAGGCGCCGCGCACGAGCGGGCCGGCCGCCGCTAGCGAGGCCGGATGCCCTTGCGCGCGGCATGGAGGAATAGTTGCGCGTCCGACGGGTTTTGATGCGACGCGCGACATTTTATGTCATCGCGAATGATTCTTAGTTTCATTATTGTTTGTCCGCCATGACCGTCGGCCTCACCTGCCCTCGCGTCAGTCCACGTCGCGAGCCCGCCGGTAGCCCGCCCGGTAGCGCGCCCCGCTCGCCCAGGCACCGGGATTTTCCGGACCCCAAAAGCAAAACGGCGGAGCGGCTTCTTTCGAAGCACGCTCCGCCGTTTCGCGGCGAACCGTAAGACGCTCTTAGTGGAGCTTCTTCGGCAGCATCTGGCTGCGCAGGCGCTTGTGCAGGCGCTTGACGGCTGCTGCCTTCTTGCGCTTGCGGACTGCGGTCGGCTTTTCGTAGGACTGGCGTTCGCGCAGTTCAGCGATCAGGCCATTTTTTTCGATAGCACGGCGAAAGCGGCGAATCGCCACTTCGAACGGCTCGTTTTCTTTCAGAAGAATCGTCGTCATGTCGTTCCTAAATTGCTTAAACGGTCAAAAACGTAGCGGCCAAGCGCCACGCACCGGCCATCCGAGCGTCCCCACAAACAGGCGAAACGAGCGGAAATACGGCCTCGGAGGCCGGAAAAGAGAGGCGGAAAGCACCGCGAGTACGCTTCACAGCCGCGTGCAGCGCCGCGTTTGACTGCCAGCAGACGTGCCGAAAACGGCAGAGGCTTGACAGAAATCTCAATTCAGCCCGCCATCATAGCAGAGAATCACAGATAAAACTATCCTTTTGCATCTCCCGGTTCGTCGCTCCGCGCGGCGCGGCCGATCGCCCCGTCGAACGGAGCCGCGTGCGGCGCCCGCCCGCGGCCCGGCCGGCCAAGCCGGGCGGGCCTTTCGACTGGCAGCGATCCTTCGGTCCCGAATTTCCCCAAACATCCCTCTAAAGTTTTCGCCGGGTGCCGCCGTCAACCAGGAAAGGCGGGGCAGCGCCAGTCGCGATAAAGCGCAACGCCGAAATCAGAACCTGTCTGTATCCCAGCCATTTTCCAAAACGAGGAAGCAAATGCTGAACATCAACACCAACATCCTTTCGCTGACGACGCAGACGAATCTGTCGGGCTCGCAAAGCGCACTGTCGCAAGCAATCAACCGCCTGTCGTCGGGCAAGCGCATCAACACCGCTGCTGACGATGCAGCAGGCCTGGCGATCTCGACGTCGCAAACGGCGGCAATCAATGCGCTGACGCAAGGTGTTGCAAACGCGAACAACGGCATCTCGATGATCCAGACCGCCAACGGCGCGCTGCAATCGACGGTCGACAACCTGCAGCGTATCCGTACGCTGGCGCAACAAGCGGGCGACGGCTCGCTGGATTCGAGCGCTCGCGCGAACCTGCAAGCTGAAGTGACGACGCGTCTCGGCGAAATCGACCGTGTCGCATCGCAAACGACGTTCAACAGCCAGACCATCCTGGGCGGCACGGGCAGCGTCACGTTCCAGATCGGCGCAGCAGCGAACCAGGTCGTCACCGTCGACTTCGGCACGGCGAACTGGAACAGCACGGGCATGAGCGTGAACACCCTGAGCGTCGCCACCCAGTCGGGCGCGCAATCGGCGATCACGGCGATCGACGCGGCACTGAAGCAAGTCAACACGTTCCAGGCAACGCTGGGCGCAGCACAGAACACGTTCCAGGCTGCGATCTCGACGACGCAAACCCAGGCAACCAACATGACCGCTGCTCGCTCGCAGATCACCGACGCGGACTTCGCGACGGAAACGGCGAACCTGAGCAAGGCGCAAGTGCTGCAACAAGCTGGTATCTCGGTTCTGGCGCAAGCGAACTCGCTGCCGCAGCAAGTCCTGAAGCTCCTCGGCTAATCGAGCAGCACGCGCGGCGGGCCACGCGCCCGCCCGCCTCCGGGCACGGCGGCGTCACCATGCGACGCATCGCGACGCCGCCGAACCCGCCCGGACCAGAATTCTCCAGGGAGGCACGCCTCCCTCTTTGCATTGAACCGCGGCGCCCCGCCGCATCGCGCACGTTGATTGCGCGGACGACCGGAGCAACGGCATGGCCACCACGACCCCCGTCAGCAGCACGGACATCAGCACCCTCCTGTCGCAGGCCGGACAGTCGATCATCAGCGGCGCGACCAATTCGTCGCTCGACGTCAATACGCTCGTCACGACGCTGGTGAACGCGAAGACGGCCGGGCAATTGCAGACCCTGCAGACCCGCCAGACGAACGACAATACGCAGCTGTCCGCGATCGGCCAGTTGAAGGGTGCGCTGTCCGCGCTGCAGACCGCGCTCACCGGCCTCTCGAACGGCACCACGCTCGGCAGCCTGGCCGCGACGGCGAGCGGTACCGGCATCGCGACGACGGTCACGAGCGGCAGCGGCGCGGTGGCCGGTTCGTATTCGGTCAATGTCACGCAGCTCGCGACCGCCAACAAGCTGTCGTCGGCCGGCGTGACGTCGGCGGACACGATCTCGGCCGGCTCGCTGAGCATCACGTTCGGCAGCAACCCCGCGTTCAACGTCAACGTGGCGGCCGGCGCGTCGCTGTCCGACATCGCGTCGTCGATCAATTCCGCATCCGGCAATGCCGGCGTCACCGCGTCGGTCATCACCGGTTCGGACGGCCAGCATCTCGTGATGCAGTCGAACGCCACGGGCGCGGCCAACACGATTTCGATCTCGGGTACGGGCGTCAATTCGAAACTGACGTCGGGCTACTCGACGGTCACGCCGGCCGCCGACGCGAAGCTGACGATCGACGGCACGCCGGTGTCGAGCGCGTCGAACAACGTGTCGGGCGCGCTGACGGGCGTCACGCTGGCGCTGTCGCAAGCCGCCGTCGGCACGACGCAAACCGTCACGCTGTCGCAGGACACGGCCGCGGCAACGACCGCGATCACCAATTTCGCGACCGCGTATACCAACTTCGTGAATACCGCGAAATCGCTGACGAGCTACGACCCGACCGCGAAGACCGCCGGCCCGCTGCTCGGCGACGCGATGATGAACACGATCAGGAACACGCTCGCGACGACGCTCAGCAGCGGCGTCACGACGGGCGGCACGACCTATGCGCTCGGCAGCATCGGCATCAACGTGGATTCGACCGGCGCGATGTCGGTCGACACCGCCGCGCTGACCACCGCGCTCAAGTCGAACGGTTCCGCGGTGGCGGCGATCTTCAACCAGACGAACGGCATCGCCCAGGCGCTCAATGCGAACATCAACACGTACACGCAGACGTCCGGCCTGATCGACCAGCGCACCACCGCGATCAATGCCGACCTGACGAGCGTGCAGAATCAGGCCACGCAACTGCAGACCTACTCGAACCAGCTGACCACGCAATACACCGCGCAGTTCACCGCGCTGAACACGCTGATGGCGCAGATGGCGAACAACACCCGCTACCTGACCCAGCTGTTCGGCGGCCAGAACAGCGCCGGCGCGATGGCCACCAACAAGTAAGTCGCAACCGCACCGAACGGAACTGACCATGACGAACGACACCCTGTCCCGCGCCTTCGACCTGACCCGCGCCATGCAGTCGGCTGCCGATGCGCGCGACTGGGTGCGCGTCGCGGCCCTCGTCGACGAACGCTCGCCGCTGCTGATGAACCTGTCCGGCGAGCAGACGCCAGAGGCGCTGGACCGCGTGCGGCAGATCATGGCGATCGACGCGTCGATCACGGAGCATGCGCAGACCGACCGTGACCGCCTGGCTGCGGAATTTGCGCAGTCCCAGGAGCGGATCAAGGCCGCGAGCCAGTACCAGAAGGCCGGCATGCTGTGACCGGCCGGGCGTCTTGCCCGCCGCGCATTTCGAATTAAAAGACGCCGCCAGTCGAGCGGTCCGCTGTCGCCGTACCGTCGAGCCGCTTCAATGCGGCTTTTTTTTCGCCTGCAGGCGGGAGCGCGAGCCGGATCGCGCCGGCTACGCCCGCGTCGCGCACTCGACGGCCGCCTCGATCATCTCGGGCGGCCGGCCCGACGATGCGCGAGCGCGGCTTCCAGCCATGGCGCGATCCCGCTCGTCACGCGTCCCGGGGCGCCGTGTCTCCGGCCGCGTAGCTGGCCCACATGCCGTGCAGCGCGTCCTCGAGGTTGCGTGCGAAGCGCGACGCATCGCACAGCGGCGACGCCAGCGCGCGCTCGCGCAGCGTTGCACGCAGCGTCGCCAGCCCGTCGCGGTCGCGCGCGAACGCGACGGCCTTCGCGAGGTACGCCGCCTCGTCCTCCGCGATCCATTCGCCCATGCCCGCCGCGTGCAGCAGGCTCTCGCAAATGTGCGTGACGAAGCGGCTGCCCTTCATCCCGAGCACCGGCACGCCCATCCACAGCGCTTCGGCCGTGGTCGTGCCGCCCGGATACGGGAACGGGCTCAGCGCGACGTCGATGCGGTTGTATGCGGCGAAGTATTCCGCACGCGGCGAACCGCCTTCGAGGATCAGCCGGTCCGCGCCGATGCCGTGCCGCGCGAAGCGGTCGAGCGTCGCCTGGTTCACGTCGCCGGCGCCGAGCTCATGGGCCTTCAGCAGCAGGCGCGCGTCCGGCAGCGCGTGCAGGATGCGCGACCAAAGCGCGACGACCGCGTCGCTGATCTTGATCAGCTTGCCGAAGCAGCCGAACGTGACGCCGCCATGAGCCGCCATCGGCAGCGGGCCGACCGCGACATCGTACGGCGGCGGCGTGAAGCACAGGTAGCTGTCCGGCAGCCGCCACGGCCGTTCGGTGAAGTGATGCGCCTCGTCGGCCGGCAGCGTATGCGCATCGCCGATGAAATAGTCGATCGCGCGGCAACCGGTCGTCGCGAAGAAACCGAGCCAGCTCGCCTGCACCGGCGCGGGCTTGTGCCCGAAGATCGGCAGGCCGCTCCAGTTGGTATGGCCTGCCATATCGATCAGGATGTCGATGCCGTCGTCGCGAATCAGTTGCGCGGCCTCCTCGCGGCCCAGGCTGACCACCTTCTTCCAGCTCGCGAAGTTCGGCCTGAGCCGCGTGGTCACGTCGTCCTCGCCGACGAACGTCACATACGCATGCGGCTCGATGCGCGACCGGTCGATCCGCGCGAGCACGCTTTCAAGGAAGATGCCGACCGGGTGCTGCCGCAGGTCGCCCGACACGAAGCCGACGCGCAGCGGCCGCCCCTGCGCCTGCGCGACGCGCTGCGCGCGGTCGTGCTCGAACGGGTGCGCGTCGCGCTCGAGATGTTCGCCGTAGCGGCGCGCTTCAGCGACCCACTCGTGCGGTTCGAACGCGGGCGAACTCGACATGTTGAACAGCATCCGCGAGTACGCGCGATGCAGGTCGTGCCGGATCGCCGAGCGGAACGCATCCAGCGCGCCGGCGAGATCCCCTTTCGCCCACAGGATGTCGCCGAGCGTCATCTGGACCTTCAGCGGATCGATGCCGAGCGCCCGCGCGATCTCGGTGTGCTTCATCGCCTCGTCGAGCTTCTCGAGCCGAAACAGCGCGGCGGCGAGGTTGTGATGCGCGTCGGCATCGTCCGGGTTCAGGTCGATCGCATGCCGGTGGCTCAACTCCGCGGCGGCCAGCAAGTTGAGGTTGTGATACGCGAAGCCAAGGAAGTTGTATGCGTCGGCCAGTTCGGGATCGAGCTCGATCGCGCGCCGGCACACCTGCACCGCCTGCCCGTATTCGCCCTGCTGGTTGCGCAAATCGCCGAGCCACGCCCATGCCTGTGCATGCGCGGGGTCGATCGCGACCGCCTGCTCGAGCAGTTCGAGCGCCTTGTCGAAATCGCCGATGCGCTGCAGCAGCCTTGCCAGTACGCAGTGCGCGTCCGCGTCGCCCGGATCGAGCCCCTCGCGCGCATGGTCGACCGCACCCCGCAGGTCACCTGCCGCGCGCAGCGTCGCGCTCAGCCCCTGGTGCGCGACACGGAAGCCCGGTTGCAGCGCGATGGCGCGACGATAGGCCTCCGCGGCATCGTCGAATTTCTCCTGCGCATGCAGTGCATTGCCGAGATTGCAGTACGCATCCGCGTATTGCGGCTGGTGCGCGACCGCCTTCGCGTAGCTCGCGGCCGCCGCTTCGTGCTCGCCGAGGTCCTGCAACGCGTTGCCGAGGTTGTTGTACGCCTGCGCGTAACCGGGCCGCAGCTCGATCGCGCGCGCGCAGCTCTGCATCGCAGCCGTCGGCTCGCGCGCGTCGCGCAACGCGTTGCCGAGGTTGTTGTGCGCCTCCGGGTAGTCCGGCCGCAGCGCCACCGCGCGCCGGTAGCGTTCGATCGCGTCGTCGAGCCGGCCGCTTTCGCGCAGCATGTTGCCCAGGTTGTTGAAGTACGACGCGTCCGGCCGCTCGACGAGCGATTGCTCCATCAGCGAAAGCCCCGCGTCGTACTGCTTCAGCTGGCACGCCAGCAGCCCGAGAAAATGCAGCGCATCCGGCTGGCCCGGCTGCGCGGTGAGGATCGCGTCGTACAGCGTCTTCGCTTCCGCGAGACGCCCCGCCTGATGATGCGCCAGCGCGGACTGCAGCGTGTCGTGGATATCGTTCATGCTTCCTGCTCCGAGTTCGTATAGCGTTGCCACATGGCGAGGAACGCCGCTTCGAGATGCGCGGCGAACCGGCGCGCGTCGCACAGCGGCGATGCGAGCAGCTGCGCGCGCAGCCCGGCGCGCAGCGTCGCGAGCCGCTCGCGATCGCGCACCGCCGCGATCGCCTTCGCGACATAGGTGTCCTCGCCGTCAGCGACCCATTCGCCCATGCCCGCCGCGTGCAGCACGCTTTCGCAGATGTGCGTGACGAACCGGCTGCCCTTCATCCCGAGCACCGGTACGCCCATCCACAGCGCTTCTGCCGTGGTCGTGCCGCCCGGGTACGGGAACGGGCTCAGCGCGACGTCGATGCGGTTATATGCGCCGAAGTATTCCGCGCGCGGCGAACCGCCCTCCAGGATCAGCCGGTCCGCGTCGATGCCATGCCGCGCGAAGCGCGCGGCAGTCGCGTCGCGCACGCCCTCGCGGCCGAGCTCGTGCGCCTTGAGCAGCAGCCGCGCGTCCGGCAGCGCGTGCAGGATGCGCGACCACGCGCGCACGACGTCGTCGCCGACCTTCACGAGCTGGCCGAAGCAACCGAACGTCGGATGGCCGCTCGCCGCCATCGGCAGCGGGCCGACGTCGACGTCGCAGGCTGGCGGCGTGAAGCACAGGAAGCTGTCGGGCAGCCGCCACGGCTTCTCGACGAAGTGATGCGCTTCGGCGTCCGGCAGCGTGTAGCGGTCGCCGATGAAGTAGTCGATCGCGTCGCAGCCGGTCGACGCGAAGAAACCGAGCCAGCTCGCCTGCACCGGCGCGGGTTTCCAGCCGAACACGGGGAGCCCGCTCGACTGCGTATGGCCCGCGAGGTCGACGAGGACGTCGATTTCGTCGTCGTGAATCATCCGCGCGGCCGCCTCCGGACCCAGCGCGGCGATCGAGCGCCAGCCGTTCGCGTGCGGCTTCAGTTTCGCGGTGATCGCGTCCTCCTCGTCCGTGGTCACGTACACGCGCAGGTCGATGCGCGTGCGCTCGAGGTGCGCAAGCACGCTTTCCAGGAAGATGCCGACCGGGTGCAGGCGCAGATCGCCGGACACGAAGCCGACGCGCAGCGGCCGCCCTTGCGCGCGCGCGGCCCGCTCGCGCGGATCGTGCGCATGGCGCGTCGAACGCGCGGCCAGGTGCCGGCCGTAGCGCCGTGCGTCGGCCAGGTAGTCGGCGGGGTTCACGCAAGCGGACGCCGCCGCGCTGAACAGCAGCCGGTTCAGCACGGTCGCCGCGACGTCGTCGGCGTCGTCGCGCACCAGCGCCAGCGCATCGCGATACGCGTGGACCGCGGCATCGACGTTGCCCTGCGCGCGCAGGATGTCGCCGAGATTGACGTGCATCAACACGGCCGGCGGGCCGGCCTGCAACGCCTGCCTGCAATACACGAGCGCCTCGTCGAGCCGCTGCAGCTTCAGCAGCACGACGGACAGGTTGTGGCACGCGCCGGCGTCCGCCGGATTGAGCGTGACGGCCGTGCGATGGCTGGCCTCGGCCGCGTCGAGCCGGTCCAGTCCGTGATACGCGTTGCCCGCGTGGTTGTGCGCTTCGGCGAGGTTCGGCGCGAGCCGGATCGCGTCCTGCGCATGCGCGAGTGCTTCCGCGCAGCGCAGCTGCTTGTGACGCACGGCGCTCAGGTTCGCGTGGGCCATCGCCGTCGACGCGTCCAGCTCGATCGCGCGGCCGTAATGCGTGGCGGCACCGTCGAGGTCGCCCAGATCCTGCAGCGCGTTGCCGAGGTTGTTGTACGCCTGCGCGTAACCGGGCCGCAGCTCGATCGCGCGCGCGCAGCTCTGCATCGCAGCCGCCGGCTCGCGCGCGTCGCGCAACGCGTTGCCGAGGTTGTTGTGCGCTTCCGGATAGTCCGGCCGCAGCGCCACCGCGCGCCGGTAGTGCGCGATCGCGTCGTCGAGCCGGCCGCTTTCACGCAGCATGTTGCCCAGGTTGTTGAAATACGACGCGTCCGGCCGCTCGACGAGCGATTGCTCCATCAGTGCGAGCCCGGCGTCGTACTGCTTCAGCTGGCACGCCAGCAGCCCGAGAAAATGCAGCGCGTCCGGCTGGCCCGGCTGCGCGGTGAGGATCGCGTCGTACAGCGTCTTCGCTTCCGCGAGACGCCCCGCCTGATGATGCGCCAGCGCCGCCTGCAATGCCTGTCCTGTTCCGTCCATCTCGTCTGCTCTGCCAATTAGGGATGCGGTTCGCGTCCGAAGTCGATCAGCCTGCCGCCGTGCCCGGTCGTCAAGGCCGGCGCCGCCATCCCATCGCGCCACCCCGACGACGGTGTCGCGCACGCGCCACCGGTCGGAACGACGATCACGTCGGCCGGCGCGGTGTTCAGCGCGAGGGGCGCCATGTTCCGCTTGCCGCCGGCGTCGGAATACCCACGCACGTCACGTCGTGAGCAGCCTCACACGGATGCGACCGGCGCGGCTTCGACGTGCTGCGCCCACATGCCGTGCAGTGCGTCCTCGAAGTGGCGCGCGAAGCGGGGCGCGTCGCACAGCGGCGACGCGAGCACCTGCGCGCGCAGCGTCGTGCGCAGCGCCGCCAGCCCGGCGGGCTGGCCGACCTGCGCGACGGCCTTCGAGACATACGCGTCGTCGTCGTCCGCGATCCACTCGGGCAGCCGCGCCGAATGCAGCAGGCTCTCGGCGATGTGCGACAGGAAGCGCTCGCCGCGCCGGCACAGCACGGGCACGCCCATCCACAACGCTTCGGCGGTCGTCGTGCCGCCCGGATACGGGAACGGGCTCAGCATCAGGTCGACGCGCCGGTACGCGGCCAGGTATTCGGCGCGCGGCGAGCGGCCTTCGAGGATCAGGCGCTGCGCGTCGATGCCGTGCGCCGCAAAGCGCGCGGCAAGCGCCTGCTGTTCGCGCGGATCGTCGAGATGCTCGGCCTTCACGAACAGCTTCGCGCCCTCGACCGATTGCAGCACGCGCGACCAGACCGCGACGACGTGATCGGTGATCTTTGCGAGCTTGCCGAAATAGCCGAAGGTCGGATGGCCGTTCGCGAGCATCGGCAGCGCGCCGACGCCGACAGGCTCGGCCGGCGGCGTGAAGCACAGATAGCTGTCCGGCAGATGCCACGGCCGCTCGGTGAAATGCGCGGCCTCGGCGGGCGGCAGCACGTGACGGTCGCCGATCACATAGTCGATCGCGCGCACGCCGGTGCTCGCGAAATAACCGGGCCAGCTCGCCTGCAGCGGCGCCGGCTTCCACGCGAACAGCGGCAGGCGGTTGTAGACCGTGTGGCCGGCCGCGTCGAGCAGCACGTCGATGCGGTCCGCGCGGATACGCGCGGCCGCCGCTTCGTCGCTCAGGCCGGCAATGCAGGTCCACGTCGCGAAGGCCGGCTTGATGCGAGCGGTCACGTCGTCCTCGACGTCGCGCGTCGGGTACGCATGCATCTCGATCCGGTTCGCGTCGAGATGCTTCAGCATGTTCTCGATGAAATAGCCGACCGGATGCGCCTTCAGGTCGCCCGACACGATGCCGACCTTGAGCGGCCGCCCGGCGCGGGCGGTCAGGTCGACGAGCCAATCCGTCCACGGCGTCGCGCAGCGCGTGACGACTTCGTCGTAGCGCGCGGCTTCGGCGAGATAGGCGTCGTGGTCGAACGCTTCGCTGCAGTGGCTCGCGAACAGCAGGTTGCTGCGCGGCTCCGGCAGTTCGGGGCGCAGCGCGACCGCGTGCCGGTACGCCTCGAGCGCGGCCGGAATCTCGTTCAGGTCGAACAGCGCATTCGCAAGGTTGTTGTAGGCCTGGCCGTTGTCCGGCTTCAGCGCGATGGCCTGGCAGAACGCATCGACGGCCGCGCGGGCGTCGCCGGCGAGCCGCAGCGCGTTGCCGAGGTTGTTGTACGCATCGACGTAGTCGGGCCGCAGCTCGATTGCGAGACGGAAGCACTCGGCGGCGGCGGCGTGGCGGTTGTCCGCCTGCATCACGTTGCCGAGGTTGTAGTAATAGATCGCGTCCGGCTTGACCTCGATCGCCGCCATGATCAGGTCGGATGCCTCCTGATAGCGCCCGTACTGATGGCCGATCAGGCCGAGGAGGTGAAGCGCGTCCGCGTGCCGGGGATCGGTGTCGAGGATCCGCCGGTACAGCGTCTCGGCCTCTTCCAGCCGGTCGGCCTGATGGTGCGCCAGCGCCTGTTCGATCGTGGCGGCGGCGGGGGAGGTGGGCATCATGAGCTATGTCGTCCTGGTAGCCAATACGGGATTCGAATCGCGGCCGGCTCCGCCGCGTCGGCGCACGCCTTCGCCCGCGGACGCACGCACCGACGGTCTCCGACGTGTCCGAATTCTCCTCGCGCACGCCGCGTTCCAATTTGGCGAGCAGGTGCTGGAATTGGTCGCTATTCCCGCTACTGCGAGCCGCACCCGCGGGCGCCCCGAATTCGCGCCGGATACCCGCGAATCCATCGAAATGCGGGGTGAAACCACCCGCTAATCCGACATTCGATCCTGGCGGCGCTCGCTAGACTTGATCGCAGAAAGATGCCCGACCTGCGACGCTCGGACGGTTGCGCATTCCGATGCCACCGCACCGACGCGCGCTCGTCCGGTCACACCCTTTGTGCCTGGAGCCCTGTGTATGCACGAATCAGCGATCATCACCAACGCAGATGGCGATCAGCTCGCGGCGCGCCGCGAACTGTTCGACCTGATGCAGACCTACCCCGCGACGCGCGAGGAACTGGAACGGTCGCTCGGCCTGTTCGTGCGCGGCTCGCTCCTCGCACGCATTCTCGCGACCTTCGAGATCTATCAAAAAATCGTGCCGCTGCCGGGCGCGATCCTCGATCTCGGCACGTGGCGCGGGCAGACCGCCGTGCTGTGCGAGAACTTCCGCGCGATTCTCGAGCCGCTGAACTTCCAGCGCCGCATCCACGCATTCGATACGTTCACGGGCTACACGGGCTTCGCCGAGCACGACACACGCGACCGCAAGCTGTTCTCCGACGGCACGTACTCGCTGTCCGGCGAGTACGCCGACCTGCTGCGCAAGCTGCTGAACCTGCACGAGCGCAGCAACGCGATGGGGCACGTGCATGACAAGCATCACGTGTGGGAAGGCGACTGCCGCGACACGCTGGCGGCGTTCGACGAAGCGCATCCCGGCGAGATGGTCGCGCTCGCGTGGTTCGACCTGAACGTGATCGAGCCGACCCGGCACGCGTTCGACGCGGTGATGGAGCGGCTGGTGCCCGGCGGCATCGTCGCGTTCTGGCAGCTCACCCGCGGCGGCCAGCTGCCCGCGGAAGGCATCCATTACCTGCGCGACCTGCTCGGCAACCGTCCGCACCAGATCCACAAGGCGGCGGCCTATCCGTCGCTCTGCTACCTGTCATTCCCCGAAGGCGGGGGCACACGCACATGAAGATCGCAATCCTCGGCAACGGCATTCTCGGCCTGATGACGGCCCGCGCATGGCAGCAGGCCGACCCGGGCGTCGAGCTCGTGATCGTCGGCCACGCGCATCGGCCCGGCTCGGCCACGCGCGCTGCGGCGGCGATGCTCAATTCGTTCACCGAGCTGGAAGGCGATTCGCTCGGCACGCCGATCGACCGCTTCAAGTTCGAGCTGAGCCGCGGCGCGACGGCGGCGTGGCCCGCCGTATTCGCTGAAATCTGCACGCCGGAGCGCGCGATCGCGTACGGCTTCGGCACCTTCGTGCTGAACAACGCGGCGACCGACGCGCTCGACGACGAGAACTTCGCGGCCATGCAGCGGTTCTGCCGCGAATTCGAGGAGCCCTGCGAGGCGGTCGATCCGTCAGGTATCCCGAACTATCATCCGGACCCGCGCTATCGCGCGCTGAAGGCGGTCTTCCTGAAGCGCGAAGGCTGGGTCAATCCGAAACAGTTTCTCGACGCGCTGACCGAGTCGGTCGCGCAAGCCGGCAACGTGCGCTTCATCGACGCCGAGGTCGAGCGGCTCGACACCGCGGCCGGACGCGTCACCGGCGCGCGACTGTCCGATGGCAGCGTGCTCGGCGCGGACCGCTTCATCCTCTGCAACGGCGCCAACGTGACGCGCGTGCTGCAGGCGAGCCTGCCCGAGCTGCCGGTGCAGCGGATGTTCTACGGCATCGGCATGTCGATCGAACTGCAGAGCAAGGAGAACGTGCACACGCACTGCGTGCGCACGACCAACCGCGGCCTCGCGTGCGGCGTGTATTCGGCGCCGCACGGGCCTGACCGGACCCTCGTCGGCGCCAGCAACTACATCAGCCCGGTGCCGCACGAGCACGGCCACGCCGGCAGCGCGTACACGCTGCTCAAGTCCGCGATGGACCAGATCAACACCCGCTTCTCGCGCGCGAACCTGCTCAACGTCAACGTCGGCTGGCGGCCGACGACGTCCGACCTGTATCCGCTGTTCGGCGAAACCAGCGTGCGCGACCTGTGGATTCTCGGCGGCACCAAGCGCGACGGCTTCCACCTGTCGCCGGTGCTGTGCCGCGATCTCGTCGCGGCGATGCGCGGCGAGCCGATCGATCCGCGCTACGCGGAACTCGCGCCCGAACGCCCGCTGATCCGCAACATGACGCGCGAGGCCGCGATCGCGAAGACGGTGCGTCACCAGATCAATGCCGCGTACCAGCACGACTTCGTGCCGGCGCGCAACCGCATGGTCGAGCAGCTGCAGAACGCGATGCGCGCGGACCTGGAGGCGCTGCACGACAAGCTGGGCGCGACGGACTGGGGCATTCCGCCCGAACTCGTCGACATGTACCGGTACGGCCACATTCCGGCATGAGCGGTGCGACCATGAACCGCGACGCGAAGCGGGTGGCGATCGTCCAGTCCAACTACATTCCGTGGAAGGGCTACTTCGACCTGATCGCCGCCAGCGACGAGTTCATCCTCTACGACGACGCGCAGTACACGCGCCGCGACTGGCGCAACCGCAACCAGATCAAGACGCCGCAGGGCGTGCAGTGGCTGAGCGTGCCGGTGAAGGTGAAGGGCAAGTATCACCAGTCGATCCGCGAAACCGAGATCGACGGCGCCGACTGGGCGCTGCTGCACTGGAAGGCCCTGCAGCAGAACTACGCGCGCGCGCCGCACTTCGCCCGCTATGCGGACGAGCTCGAAGCGCTCTACACCGGTCGCACCTACGGGATGCTGAGCGAGCTGAATGTCGCGATGCTGACCTGGGTCCTACGGCAACTGGAGATCGGCACGCGCGTGTCGTCGACGTCGGACTATGCGCTGCACGGCGACCGCACCGAGAAGCTGCTGAACCTGTGCGTGCAGGCGGGTGCGACCGAGTACCTGTCCGGCCCGGCCGCGCGCAGCTACCTCGACGAGAACCTGTTCGCCGATGCCGGCGTCGCGGTGCGCTGGTTCGACTACCCGACCTATCCCGAGTATCCGCAGCAGTGGGGCGACTTCGTCCACGGCGTGACGGTGCTCGACGTGCTGTTCAACTGCGGTCCCGAAGCGCGCCGGTACGCGCTGACCTCGAAAGACTGAGGTGATGTCCATGAGCGAATCCCGGCATGCGAGCCTGCTGGAAGAAGTGGCCGCGTACTACAGCGCGCGGCTGGCGGAGCACGGCGCGACCGCACGCGGCGTCGACTGGAACGGCGAAACCGGCCAGTTCCTGCGCTTCGAACAACTGACGAAAATCCTGCCCGCGTCCGGCGGCCACTCGGTGAACGACATCGGCTGCGGCTACGGCGCGCT
Organism: Burkholderia sp. SRS-25; assembly: GCF_004343765.1. NCBI lineage: Bacteria > Pseudomonadati > Pseudomonadota > Betaproteobacteria > Burkholderiales > Burkholderiaceae > Burkholderia > Burkholderia sp. SRS-25. Next base: position 159,697 of record NZ_PTXM01000016.1, on the reverse strand, counting down.
GGTCGATTTCCTGAAGGCGCGTGCGCTGCCGGACGGCTTCGCGTATGCGGGCTACGACATCTCGTCCGACATGGTCGACGCCGCGCGGCAGCGCTACCGCGACGACGCGAACGTCGCGTTTCATGTCGGCGCGGAGCCGCAGGCCGCGTCGGACTACGGGATCGCATCCGGCATCTTCAACGTCAGGCGCGGTCACGGCGACGACGCGTGGCTCGACTACATCCACGCGACGCTCGACACGCTGCACGCGACGAGCCGCCTGGGCTTCGCGTTCAACTGCCTGACGTCGTATTCCGATCCGCCGTTCATGCGCCCGGACCTCCTGTACTACGCGGACCCATGCGCGCTGTTCGATCGCTGCAAGCGCCGCTATTCCCGCCACGTCGCGCTGCTGCACGACTACGGCCTGTACGAATTCACGATTCTCGTCCGCAAGGACATCTGAGCGGCGCCGCGCGCGAGCCGCGCGGCCGAACGTCCCACCCCTTGACGCGGAGCCTGACCATGTTCGGCCCACCCAATCTCGACAGCATTCCGTTCGGCCGCCCGTTCGTGGTCGGCAAGGAGCTCTACTACATCGCGAAAGCGGTCGAGCAGGGCGGCCTCGCCGGCGACCAGGCGTTCACGAAACTCTGCCACCGCTGGCTGGAAGCGCGCATCGGCTGCCAGCGCGCGCTGCTCACGCACTCGTGCACGGCCGCGCTCGAGATGGCCGCGATCCTCGCCGACGTGCAGCCCGGCGACGAAGTGATCATGCCGTCCTACACGTTCGTGTCGACCGCCAACGCGTTCGTGCTGCGCGGCGCGACGCCGGTGTTCGTCGACATCCGCCGCGACACGCTGAACCTCGACGAGACGCAGATCGCCGCCGCGATCACCAAGCGCACGCGCGCGATCGTGCCGGTGCACTACGCGGGCGTCGCATGCGACATGGACGTGATCGGGCAGCTCGCGGCGGACCACGACCTGTGGGTGATCGAGGACGCCGCTCAGGCGCTGCAGTCGACGTGGAACGGCAAGCCGCTCGGCAGCCTCGGCCACCTCGCGTGCCTCAGCTTCCACGAGACCAAGAACGTGATCTCGGGCGAAGGCGGCGCGCTGCTGGTCAACGACCCGCGCCTCGTCGAGCGCGCGGAGATCATCCGCGAGAAGGGCACCAACCGCAGTCAGTTCTTCCGCGGGCAGGTGGACAAGTACACCTGGGTCGACGTCGGCTCGTCGTTCCTGCCGGGCGAGCTGATCGCGGCGTTCCTGTACGCGCAGTTCGAGCACGCGGACGTGATCACCGCACAGCGGCGCGCGACCGTGCAGCGCTACCAGGACGCGCTGCAGCCGCTGCATGCGGACGGGCTGATCGAGCTGCCCGCGATTTCGCTCGCCGAGCGCGGCAACGGCCACATGCTCTATTTCCTCGCACGCGACCTCGCCGAACGCACCGAGCTGCTGCAGCAGATCCGCGCGGTGGGCGTGAACGCGGTGTTCCACTACGTGCCGCTGCACAGTTCGCCGGCCGGCCAGCGCTACGGGCGCTGCGGGTCCGGCATGGCGGTGACGGACCTCGTCGCCGACCGGCTCGTCCGGCTGCCGCTGTACCACGACATGACCGAAGCCGAACAGGATCGCATCCTCGACGTGGTCTTCGATTTCTACCGCACCCGATAACGATGACGACTCCCAAACCTGGCCTGGCGCACGGCGGTTCGCGCATCTTCACGCGACTCGACCACCCGTACTACATACTCGCGCCGAATTTCCGGCAAACCTCCGGCGGGATCCGCGCGATGCACTACCTGTGCCACGTGCTGAACCTGCTCGGCCACGAAGCGTACGTCTGCACGCCGGTCGTGCATCCCGACCTGCGCACGCCGCCGCTGACCAACGACATCGTGCAGGCGCACGCCCGCGCGAATCGCAGCCCGATCGTCGTCTACCCGGACGTCGTCACCGGCAATCCGTTCAACGCGCGCTGCGTCGTGCGCTACCTGCTGGCCGAGCCCGGCCGCATCAACGGCGAACCGATCACCCTGCAGCCGGACGACCTCATCTTCACGTTCGGGCCGTCGCTGGTACCCGAAGAATGGAAGGCGGACCTGCTGCGCATGCCGCTGGTCGACACGCGCATCTTCAACAGCGACGGTGTCGACGACGCCCGCCGCAACGGCACGGCCGTCTTCATCAATCGCCACCTGCGGCGCGGCGGCACGCTGCATCCGGTCACCGCCGAGTCGATCGAAATCTCGACCCGCGTGCCGGAACGTTCGGCGCACGAACTCGCGGCGCTGTTCCGACAGGTCGAGTGCGTGTACACGTACGAATGGTCCACCGCCGTGTTCGAAGCACTGCTGTGCGGCTGCCCGGTCGTGTGCATCATGAATGACGCGTCGCTGTCGGAGCCGACCCGGTGGGTGATGGACGGCAAGGGCATCGCGTGGGGGCTCGACGAACACGAGATCGCCCACGCGAAGGCCACCGTTCACGAAGCGCGCAGCGTCTACCTGAAGGAAGAGGAGACGTTCTGGCAGCAGTTGCAGAACTTCGTCGAGCGGACCCAGGCCCACGCGGACAAGCTGGATGCGCAGGCCGTCGCGCCGGGCGCCGCGGCCCACGGACAGCCCGCGTCCGCGCCGCGCTCGTGCATCGCGGTCGTCACCGCCGAACCGGCGGACCACGCGCGCACCAGCCTGCGCTTCGCGCAGCCGTTCGCGCGGCTGGACCGCGAATGGGCGCTGACGTTTCCTGTCACGCAAGCCGGCATCGATCCCGACGCGCTGCAGCGCGCGGATCTGATCGTGCTGCAGGGCGACACGCCGGGCCTGCTGTCCGCCGCCACGCTGGAACACCTGTTCTCGCTCGGCAAGCCGGTCGTCCTCGAGATCGACGCGCCGCTCGACACGCTGCTCGCCGACATCCCCGGCGCGGCCGACAACGCGCGCCGCAAGGCAGGCATCCGCAGCGCCGTGCAGCGCGCGCATGCGATCGTCGTGCCGTCGGAAGCGCTGGTGCGGGAGTACCGTCAAGTCAACGCATCGGTCCACGTGCTGCCGACCGGCGTCGATCTCGAACGTCTGCACCGCGCGGCGCCCGGCGTGCGCGACCACGTGAACCTCGCGGTTTCCGGCACCGGTCTCGACGGCGCGCGTCTCGAGCAGGTCCGCCACGCGCTGGCCGAGCTCCGCCGCCGGTTCCCGGGGAAGCTCCAGGTATCGTTCATCGGCGCGGCGCTGCCGGCCGGCTGGGATCGCGAACCGGACGTCACGCTGATCGCGGAGCCTGTCCCTTACGACAGCTACGCCGACGCGCTGAAGCGCGCGGACCTCGACATCGCGCTGGTCGCGGCGCCGGTCACGTTGCGCGACGATGCGCCGCCGCGCGCATGGCTCGAATGCTCGGCGGCCGGCGCGGCCACGGTGCTCGTCGCCACGCCGGCGGAAGGCTGCCCGGTTGTCCACGGCAGCACGGGCTGGCTCGTCGCCGACGCTGCCGACGCGTGGGTCGACGCGATCGCGCACCTGATCGAGCATCCGCAAACCCGCGCGCAACTCGCCGCGGCCGCGCAGGATGCGATCCGCGCGCAGCATGACATCGGCCGCAACGCAGCGCGCCACGGTGCGCTGTACGCGCGGCTGCTGGCGGAGAACCGGACGCCGGCGCCCGTCGCCGCGACTGCGGACGCCGCACCGCGCCGCAAGCGCCTGATCGTGTATTCGATCGATCCGGACGCATGCGCGTCGTCGCGCATTCGCCTCACGCTGCCGTTCGGTCTGCTGAGCGACGAATGGGAACTCGTCCCGGGCATCCGGGACGGCCAGATCGACAGCAGCGTGCTGGCCACGGCCGACGCCGTCCTGCTCCACCGGCTGACGCCCGGCCTGCTGACCGGCAACGACCTGTACACGATCTTCAAGCATGAAAAGCCGGTGATCTACGAAACCGACGACCTGCTGACCGAACTGCCGCCCGCGCATCCGCTCGCTGCGCAGGGCGGGATGGCCCGCGCGGGGATCGAGCTCATGCTGCGCAACGCGGACGCCGTGATCGTATCCACGCCGTTCATCGCCAGCCGCTACCGGCTGTCGCACCCGCGTGTTCACGTGCTGCCCGACAGCGTGGACTTCGACCGGTTCTACCGGCCCGTGACGGCGCGCGGCGACGACTGCGTGACGATCGGCATCGCGGGCGCGTCGCTACGCGCCGACAACTTCGCGCTCGTCAACGCGGCGCTGCACGCGATCTGCGCGCGCCATCCCGGCAAGGTCAGGGTGAGTTTCGTCGGCGCGGACGTCCCGCCCGGCTGGGCCGGCCACCCGGCCGCCGGGTGCGAGCCCGAGCTTCACGACTACGACATGCACGCGCAACGCCTGCCGGAACGGCGCTGGGACATCGCGCTGCTGCCGCTGGCCGACCACGACTACAACGCCGGCACGGGCACGATCCAGTGGCAGGAATACGCGGCAGCCGGCATCGCCTCGATCGTCAGCGACCGGCCGGCCTATCGCTTCGCGCTGCACGACGGCTGCGACGGCCTGCTGGTCCCGGATGCGCCGCAGGCGTGGGTCGACGCGCTCGACCGGCTGATCGCGAACCCGGCGCAGCGCCGCGGGCTCGCGCGCACGGCGCAGGCGAAGGTCCGCAAGCATTACGCGTTGCAGCAGGCGCTGCCGCGCTATCGCCATGTGTATCAGCAGTGCATCGACAAAGGCGCTGTCGGCAACCAGCCCGGCCGGCCGGACGCGCCGATCCCCGGCGCACTGATCCTGGACGTCGAGGGCGACCTCGACCAGGTCCGGCTGAGCCTGCAGGAAATCGCAAGGCGGCCGGAACAGGATCTGCTGGCGGTCGTGGTGACCACGTCGCAGGCGCCGCTGCCCGAATGGACCGACAAGGTGCGCTACCTGCACGCGCCCGCGCACGAGTACGCGGCCACCGTCGAGCAGCTCTGCGCGCTGCCGGCGTTCGACTGGACGCTGATCGTCGAGGCGGGCGACGGGCGTGCTGCGCAGGTGCAAACGCCCGCCGATGCCGCGATCGCGTAGTTCGGTGCGCCCCGTGCCGCTTGCCTGACGCTGGCGGCCCGGCGCGCTATCCCGGCAGCGCGCCCTGAGCTCAGTTGCTCGAACAGCCGCCGCAACTGCTCGAGCTGCATGAGCTCGACGAACTGCACGAACTCGAACCGCTGCTGTCCCCGGCGCCCGAGTCGGACGAACCGCTCGACCCGCCGGTTTTCATGGCGACGGGCGGCGGCGCCATCAGCACTTGCGAATGCGCGGCCCACACGGTGCCGGCGAGCGCGCCGGCGCCGAACAGCGCGGCCGTCCACAAGAGCCCGTCCGGCGTCGCGCGGTCGCTCCGGCGTTGGTCGCAGTGCGCGTCGAGCGCCGCCTCGCCGCCGCGCGTCATGCCGCCGCGCCCGACGCCGGGCAGGCGGCCGACCATGAAGTGGTACGCGACCATGAACGCCGCCATGACAATCATCAGCAGCAGCACGGGCCGGCCGCGGCTCAGGCCGACCGCGAGCTTCGCCGCGCCCGCGCCGAACACGAGCAGCAGGATCGCGCGCGCGGCCATCCGCGTCGCCCGCATCTCGCCCGGCGCCCATAGCCAGCCTTTGCGCTGCAACGCTGCGGCGCAGTCGGCTTCGCGCCACGCGAGACGCTGACGAAACGCGTGGCAGCTCGTCTCGCCGCCGGGTTGCCGCCTCAGCCATTCCCAGTCGGCGCCATACGCGCCTGCGTGTTGCGGATCGTCGATCCGCACCCGCGCGTCGTGGCCCTTGCTCATCCGCAGCTCGATCGCACCGGCATGCGCGAGTGACAGCATCGCGACCTGCGCCATCCGCGCACCGCCGCCCGCGAGATACGCCGCTTCCTCCGCGCTCAGGTCGGGCGCCGATTCGGGGGCGCGCGTTCCCCACGCACGATGGCGGTATTCGATCCACTGCAGGCCGGCGATCAGCAGCAGCGCGGCGACGCAGAGCGGCACGTAGAACAACCCGAGAAAGTCCGGCCCCGAGAAGTCCAGCACATTGAAATCGCTCGCGCTCGCGCAGGTCGCCGCGACGCTGATCGCCGCCGTCGGCCACGCGAACTTCGCGATGCGCCGCCAGCGTCGCGGGCGCGCGGCGGGCTCGCTCGACGGGCCGTCGCGCAGTGCTGCGCGCTGCATCGGGGCGTCGGCGGGCACGTCCGGCTCGGTCACGGGGCGCGGCCAGATCGCTTCGGGCGGTTCGCAACCGAACAGCCTGCGGTAGCTGTCGAGCGTCTGCCGGTAGTGCCGCGCGTACTGCGCGGCCTCGTCGGGCGCGCCCGCGCCCGGCACATGATGCAGCGGCGCGCGCAGCACGTCGGCGCAGAACACGTCCCAGTATTCGCGCGTGTATTGCAGGTGCAGGTGCCAGGCGGCGTCGACCGCGTGCGACGGCGTGACCGGATGGCCGGCTGCCTGCGCGAGGAACGCGAAGCGCTTGTATTCGTCGATCACGGCCAGCGCATGCGCATGCGACCAGCATTCGGCTTCGGCAAGGCGCCGGCTGTACGGTAGCGGCGCGGTCGGATCGTCGAGGGAATAGGCGTGCAGACGCGCGAGCAGTGCCTGCTGCGCATCGGTCAGCGCGCGGGCATCGACTGCGGTCGAGGTAGACAGGATGGCAGCCATCGGGAGTCGGCGCGATGCGCGGACGGCCGCCGCGATCGTCGCTTGGAGTGGTTGTTGCGGGCGATTCTCGCACAACGGCGAGGCAACACGGGCTGCGGCCCGGGGCGCCCGGCATGCCAGGCGCGCTCACCGACCCGTGCGTCAGAAGTCGAGCTGCGCCAGCGTGATGCCCAGCGCTGATGCGATCTTCCGGCGCAGCGGCTTGCGCAGCGTCTCGCGCTTCTCGCGTTTTGCGTAGTCCGAGCGACTGATGCCGAGCCGCTGCGCGACCTCGGCCCGCGTCAGCCCGAGATATTCGCGCCACGCACGCGCGGGCGAACTGCCGTCGAACACGGCGCGCGTCACGACTTCGTGCGGTACCGGAGCGGGCGTGACCCGCTGCTGCGCGGCATAGTCGGCGTACGGAATCACGACGAAGGCCGGTGTGCCGTCCGGCCCGTTGATGAACTGAACAGGGAGTGATTTGCTCATACGGTGACCGCCGCCCATGGTGCGACGCGGCTATTTGTCGTTTCGGTCGACACTTTCAATCAGTGTTTTCAGATGGGTTTCGCGCACGTCGAACCGGATCGACAAACGACTGAGCCGGATCGGATGCCACGCGATCGAAAGCCGCCAACCGGCCGGGATATTACTGCAAACGGGAAAACGACGAGGCGACGAAACAGCTGAGTGCCTGAACAGGCATGTTTTGGCGCGCCCGGCTGGGATCGAACCAGCAACCCCTGCCTTCGGAGGGCAGTACTCTATCCATTGAGCTACGGGCGCATCTGACAGTGAAGCGACCCCAATATACAGGCCGCCCACGATTGGCAAGACGGCAAGGATACCCGGTTTCCCATGACGCGTCCACCTTGCCCGACGAATCCCCGCCGGGCCCCGCTGCGTGCGGGTAAACACGCGCCATCGCACCGCTCGCCGTGATGTAAACGTTCCGTCTATAATCGACCGGGCTTCATTGGACTGCCATTTGCCGTTGCACCGCGCTCACAATTCCTATTCACGGAGACGAGGCAAGCATGAGCGAAGCACCCCACGAATCTCCCGTCAAAACCCCCGGGCAGCTGATTGCCGTCATCATCGCGTCGTTCGCGATTCCGATCATCCTGATCGTCCTGTTCGCCAACTATGCGAACCATGCGTTCCGTTCCGGCGCCGGCACGGACGCGTTATCCGACGAACAGGTCGCCGCACGCGTCGCCCCGCTCGCGAAGGTCGACGTGAAGGACGCAAACGCGCCCCGCACGTACAAGACCGGCGAGGAAGTCTACAAGGCCGTGTGCGTGACCTGCCACGGCACGGGCGCCGCCGGCGCGCCGAAGTTCGGCAACAAGGACGACTGGGCGCCGCGCATCTCGCAAGGCTTCGACACGCTGCTGAAGACCGCGCTGGCCGGCAAGGGCGCGATGCCGCCGCGCGGCGGCACGAGCCCCGACGACGTCAGCGACTATGAAATCGCCCGTGCGATCGTCTACATGGCGAACAACGACGGCGCGAACTTCCCCGAACCGGCCGCGCCGGCCGCCAACGCGGCGCAACCCGCCAGCGGCGCCGCTGCCGCGTCGGGCGCGGCCGACGCCGCGAGCGCGCAAATCGCCGCGGCCCAGGCAGCGATCGCCGCGATCCCGAAGGCCGGTGAAGCGCCCGCAGCCGCCCCGGCCGGCGCCGACGCCGGCAAGGCGCTGTACACGTCGACCTGCCAGGCCTGCCACGCGGCGGGCGTGCTCGGCGCGCCGAAGTTCGGCAGCAAGGAAGACTGGGCGCCGCGCCTGAAGGACTCGATGGATACGGTCTACAACTACGCGCTGCACGGCAAGGGCGCGATGCCGCCGAAGGGCGGGTCGAACGCGTCGGACGCCGACGTGAAGGCCGCCGTCGACTACATGGTCAACGCGTCGAAGTAACCCCACCCGGCCGTCAGTAAAAAACCCCCGCGACGCATACGCATCGCGGGGGTTTTGTTTGGTCGGCGGACCACCGGAGCGCCGGACCGCCGTGCGCGCGGCGGCGGCACCGCCAGGTCACTTCTGCAGCAACGCCTTCAGGCTCGCGAGCCGGTCCTTCGGCGACATCGGCGCCTCTTCCGGCGTCGGCGGCGGCGCATCGTCGAGCCCCATCTCCGGGATGAAGCGAGACGGTTCGCACACGACCGTCTCGCGCGCCCGCTTGCGCTTCTTGCACCAGTTCAGGTGCAGGCTGCGCTGCGCGCGCGTGATCGCCACGTACATCAGCCGGCGCTCCTCCTCGATCCGCTCGTTGTCGATCGGGCCGTCGTCCTCGGAGCCGCCGCGGTGCGGCATGATGCCTTCCTCGACGCCGACCAGGAACACGTGCGGATACTCGAGCCCCTTCGACGCGTGGACGGTCGACAACCGCACGGCGTCCGGGTCTTCGTCCTTGCCCTCGAGCATCGACATCAGCGCGACGGTCTGGATCAGCCCGAGCAGGTTCTTGCCCGTATCGGCGAGGCCGTCCGCGTTGTGAAAGCCTTCCGCCTCGCCGTCGACCGCTTCCGTCTCGGGCTTGGTGCCCTTGCGCTTCAGCCATTCGAGGAATTCGAGCACGTTCTGCCACTTCGACTGCGCCTGCCGTTCGTCGAATGCGTCGTACAGGTACGCCTCGTAGTGGATCGCCTCCATCATGTCGTCGAGCACGGCGGTGGCGGGATCCTTGTCCGCGCGCTCGGTCAGGCGCTGGATGAAGTCGCAGAACATCCGCAGCGGCTCGACCTGGCGCGCGGACAGCCGCGCCTCGATCCCGCCCATGTACACGGCCTCGAACAGCGACACCTTCGCCTGGCCCGCGAACGAGCCGAGCGCTTCGAGCGTCGTGTTGCCGATCCCGCGGCGCGGCGTGGTGACCGCGCGGATGAACGCGGGATCGTCGTCGGCGTTCGCGATCAGCCGCAGGTACGCGCACAGATCCTTGATCTCGGCCTTGTCGAAGAACGACTGGCCGCCGGACAGCACGTACGGGATCCGCTCGCGCCGCAGCACCTGCTCGAAGATCCGCGCCTGGAAGTTACCGCGATACAGGATCGCGTAGTCGCGGAACTGCGCGCGCCGCTCGAACTTGTGCGCGGACAGCCGGAACACGACCGACTCGGCTTCATGCTCCTCGTCGTTGCACGGCGTTACGGTGATCGAATCGCCCATCCCGTGCTCGGACCACAGCTTCTTCTCGAACAGCTTCGGGTTGTTCGCGATCACGTTGTTCGCGGCAGTGAGGATGCGCACCGTCGACCGGTAGTTCTGCTCGAGCTTGACCAGGTGCAGCTTCGGGAAATCCTTGCCGAGCTGCGCGAGGTTCTCGAGCGTCGCGCCGCGCCAGCCGTAGATCGCCTGGTCGTCGTCGCCCACCGCCGTGAACGCCGCGCGCGGGCCCGCGAGCAGCTTCAGCAGCTCGTACTGGCACGCGTTGGTGTCCTGGTACTCGTCGATCAGCAGGTAGCGCAGCTTGTTCTGCCAGCGGTCGCGCACCTGTTCGTTCTTCGCGAACAGCTCGGCGGGCAGGCGGATCAGGTCGTCGAAGTCGACCGCCTGGTACGCGTGCAGCGTCGCGACGTAGTTGCGGTAGACCAGCGCGGCCTGGTGCTCGTCCTCGTTGGCCGCGATCGTCATCGCCTCCTCGGGCATGATCAGGCCGTTCTTCCACAGCGAGATGGTGCTCTGGATCTTGCGGATCAGGCCCTTGTCGGTCGTGCCGATCTGCTCCTGGATCATCCCGAAGCAATCGTCCGAATCCATGATCGAGAACTGCGGCTTCAGGCCGACGTGCTCGGCCTCCTGGCGCAGGATCTGCACGCCCAGCGAGTGGAAGGTGCAGACGGTGAGCTGGTTGACGGGCACCTTGCGGCCTTCCTTGCCGGGCGTGGTGAGCGTCTTGCCCTCGAGCAGCTTCGACACGCGCTCGCGCATTTCGGCGGCCGCCTTGTTCGTGAACGTGACGGCGGCGATGTGGCGCGGCTCGAAGCCTTTCGCTTCGATCAGGTGCGCGATCTTCTGCGTGATCACGCGGGTCTTGCCGCTGCCCGCGCCGGCGAGCACGAGACAGGGACCGTCGAGGTAGCGCACCGCTTCGTTCTGGGCGGGATTCAGGCCTGCGGACATGATGGCGGATGGTGTTGCGGTTGACGGCGGAACGCCGGGAGGATGCCGTGCGCGGCGGGCTGGCGAAGCAGGCGGACACGCGGGCAGGACGCGCATGTTAACACGTCGGCGGCGCGCTTTTCGGGAGCGCCGCCGGACGGGGCCGCGCGGGCCGACCGGCCGGCCGCCCCCTGTCCGTCCGGCCAATCCGGCCCCGTTCGCGCACCGATCGACCACAATACGTCCACGCCGGCGCCGCCCCGCGCCGGCCCGTTTGCCTCGCCTGAACCGCCACCGGATCGACATCATGGGATACCCGTTCGCCACCGCTGCCCTTGGCCCGCTGCTGTTCGCGCAGGGGCGCTACGTGCGCCGCGTCACGCCGCGGCTGCCCGAGGCGGCCGGCCCGCGCGACGGCGTGGCGGGCGATGGCCCGCCGCTGCGCGTGCTGGTGGTCGGCGATTCGGCCGCCGCGGGCGTCGGCGTCGCGACGCAACGCGACGCGCTATCCGGGCAACTGGCGAGCGCGCTCGCGGCCACCCATCGCGTGAGCTGGAAGCTGCTCGCGCGCACCGGCCTGACCACGCGGGAGCTGGTCGACTGGCTCGCCGCCGAGCCGGCCGAGCCGTTCGACGTGGCCGTCACGTCGCTCGGCGTCAACGACGTGACGGGCGGCGTGCCGCCGGCTCGCTGGCAGGCGCAGCAGGCCGAGCTCGTCCGGCTGCTCGCCGCGCGCTTCCGGGTCGGGCACGCGATCCTGTCGGCGGTGCCGCCGATGGAGCGCTTTCCGGCGCTGCCGCAGCCGCTCGCGTGGTATCTCGGGCTGCGCGCGAAGCGGCTCAACACGGCGCTCGCCGGGTGGGCCGCCACGCAGCCGCATTGCACGTTCCTGCGCGTCGAGCTGCCGCTCGAGCGCCACCTGATGGCCACCGACGGCTTCCACCCCGGCGCAACCGCCTGCGCGGTGTGGGCCGAGCAGGTCGCCGCCGCCGTGCGGCAGCGGGCAGCCGTATGACACCGGGCGACGCCCCTGCGGCAGCCGTTCATTGCACGGGCGCAGGCAGGCAAACCCCGCCCGCACGGGGCCGCCGGCCTGCGCAAATGCCGGCTTTCCTTGCGCAAGCGCCGCATCGCACCGTGCATTTCGCCCGAACGCGCCAGTGCAAGCGGCGGCGCCATGCCAAAATAGCCGGTCGTCTTCGCGCCGTCTCGGCGCGCCATCCTTTAGTTTCCTTCGCAGCCAGGAATTGCCATGTCGTCATTGCTCAGGATTGGTTTGATGGGTTTCGGTTTCGCCGGCGCGACGTTCCACGCGCCCGTGATCGCCACGAGCGGCCGCACTGAAGTCGCCGCGATCGCGACGGGTCAGCCCGATCGCGCGCAGGCGGCGTATCCGGGCGCGCGCGTCGTTCCGGATCTCGACACGCTGCTCGGCCTCGACGACATCGAGTGCGTGGTGATCGCCACGCCGAACGACACGCACTTCGCGCTCGCACGCCAGGTGCTCGAAGCCGGCCGCCACGTGGTCGTCGACAAGCCCGTCACGCTCACCGCCGACGAGGCGCTCGCGCTCGCGCGGCTCGCGAACGCGCGCAGCCGGCTGTTCGCGCCGTTCCACAACCGCCGCTGGGACGGCGATTTCCTCACCGTGCGCGACATCGTCAAATCGGGCGAGCTCGGCCGGGTGACCAGTTTCGAATCGCACTTCGACCGCTTCCGCCCGACGCCGCGCACGCGCTGGCGCGAGGAGCCGGCCCGCGGCGGCGGCTTGCTGCTCGACCTCGGCCCGCACCTGATCGACCAGGCGCTCGCGCTGTTCGGCCTGCCGGAAACGGTGAGCGCGACCGTCAAGACGCGCCGCGACAACGGCACGGCGCCCGATTTCGTGCACCTGCAGCTCGGCTATCCGGACAAGGACGTCGCGCTGCATGCGAGCGCGCTGTCGGCAATCGAACCCGCGCGCTTCACGCTGCACGGCACGCGCGGCAGTTACCAGAAGTTCGGGCTCGACACGCAGGAAGACCAGCTCAAGGCCGGCCTCACCGCGGACGACGTCGAATTCGGCGGCGGCAACCCGCCCGGCCTGCTGCGCGTGCTCGACGGCGAAGTCGAGGTCGAGCGCCCGGTGCCGACGCTCGATGGCCAGTACGCGGAGTTCTACCGCGCGCTCGCCGCGTCGATCCGCGACGGCGCGCCGTTCCCTGTCACCGCGCAGGACGCCGTCGACGTGATGACGATCATCGAGCTCGCCGCGCAGAGCGAGCACGACGGCCGCCGCCTGCCGTTCGTGCGCCGCACGATCTGACACCGCGCGCCGGCCGGCGACGGCCGGTCGGCGCCGGTGCATGGGATCAGCCGGAACATTCGGTTACAAATGCCGGGGGAACGAAAGTCAGCGACAGACTAGTCTGATGCGTTTCTCAAAAAAGTCGATCCGACACCAATCCGTCAGGAGAATGTTGATGCAACGGTTGATTCGCGCAGCAGTGTGCTGCGCCCTGGTTTCCTCGCTTGCGGCCTGTATCGTCCAGCCGCAGCAGCCGGTCCGCCCGGCGCCCCCGCCGCGGCCGAATCCGCAGGTCGTCGCGAACGAGCGGATGCAGCAGATCCAGGGCCGGATCGACAATCTGCACCGCCGCATCGATGCGCGTGTGAACGGCGGCTACTACCCGCCGCCGTACGGCGCGCAGCTTCATCATCGCCTCGACGTGATCCGCCAGGAATCGAACGACATGTCCGCGCAGCACAGCGGCGGCCTGTCCGGCGACGAGCAGCGCGTGCTGAACCAGGAACTCGACACGGCCGCGCGCGCGATCGGCGAGTAACGCACCGGCGCCCGCCGGAGCGGAAAAAGCGGCGGCACCGGTTGCCGCCGCTTGTCGCGAAGCGACATTCTTTTGCTCAAATTGACAAGGCCCACCCGCTCGCGTACAGTCGCCCGCACGCGTCGGGAGAGCGTGTGACCGGGCTGTTTCAGCCGGTTGCGCCGCCGAAGGGGCACACCCGCAAACTCTCAGGCAAAAGGACCGACCGCGTCGGGGAATCCCGTCCGCGCATTGCGCGGGCCACACTCTCCCCGCACTCTGGAGAGCGGCAGTAGCCCGCAGCGCATCCGCTGCGCGGGCAAGCTGCCCACCGAAGGGGCGCGCGTTCGCCAGGCCTGGCCGGCAGCGCAATCTCTCAGGTATCGAGGACAGAGGGGCATGTACCGGATCGCTCGCAGGCCATCGGCCGCGGTGGTCGGCACATGGCCGTTCTGATCCGCGCGCAAGCGCCTTGCCTGAGGCCTCGATGACTGCACTGAATCACACCCCGCTCAACGCCGCGCACCGCGCGCTCAATGCCCGCATGGTCGACTTCGGCGGCTGGGACATGCCCGTCAACTACGGCTCGCAGATCGAAGAGCATGAAGCCGTGCGCACCGACGCCGGCATGTTCGACGTGTCGCACATGTGCGTCGTCGATTTCACCGGCAGCCGCGTGCGCGCATTCTTCGAGCATGCGATCGCGAACAACGTCGGCAAGCTCAAGACGCCCGGCAAGGCCCTCTACTCGTGCCTGCTCAATCCGCAGGGCGGCGTCATCGACGACCTGATCGTCTACTACTTCACCGAAGAATTCTTCCGCGTCGTCGTCAACGCCGGCACGGCCGAGAAAGACATCGCGTGGTTCAACCAGCTGAACGAGCAAGGCGGCTTCGGCGTCACGATCGCGCCGCGCCGCGATTTCGCGATCGTCGCCGTTCAAGGCCCGAACGCCCGCGAAAAGGCGTGGTCGACCGTGCCCGCCGCGCGCGCCGCCACCAGCGAACTGAAGCCGTTCAACGCCGCGCAGGTCGCCGGCACGCCGTTCGGCGATCTCACCGTCGCGCGCACCGGCTACACCGGTGAAGACGGTTTCGAAGTGATCGTCCCGGCCGTGCACGTCGAAGCGCTGTGGAACGCGCTGCAGCAAAACGGCGTGCGTCCGTGCGGGCTCGGCGCGCGCGACACGCTGCGCCTCGAGGCCGGCATGAACCTGTACGGCCAGGACATGGACGACACCGTGTCGCCGCTCGACGCGGGCCTCGCATGGACGGTCGACCTCAGCACGCCGCGCGACTTCGTCGGCCGCGCGGCACTGGAAGCCAACGGCACCCGCGCCGCGTTCGTCGGCCTGATCCTGCAGAAGGAAAACGGCAAGGCGGGCGGCGTGCTGCGCGCGCACCAGAAGGTCGTCACGCCGCACGGCGACGGCGAGATCACGAGCGGCACGTTCTCGCCGTCGATGCAGGAATCGATCGCGTTCGCACGCGTGCCGGCGGCCGTCCAGATCGGCGACACCGTCCAGGTGCAAATTCGAGACAAGAATCTTCCCGCGCGCGTGGTAAAACTGCCGTTCGTGCGCAACGGCAAGGTCCTCGCTGCGTAACGGCCGGGAGGCCTGCCTCCCGGTAAGCCGGGAAATGGCGCCCGGCGCAACCCCCTACCCGGCGCGCCCCGGCGGCGCGCCAGCAGAACGAACAAACCCTTTTATCAGGAGCATCCGATGAGCAACGTCCCGGCCGAGCTGAAATACACCGACGAACATGAGTGGATCCGCACCGAGGCAGACGGCACGCTGACGGTCGGCATCACCGATCACGCGCAGAACACGCTTGGCGACATCGTGTTCCTCGAGCTGCCGAAAGTCGGCACGCAGGTCAAGGCAGGCGACGCGATCGGCGTCGTCGAATCCGTGAAAGCCGCATCGGACATCTATTCGCCCGTGACCGGCGAAGTCGTCGCGATCAACACCGACGTGGCCGACGCCCCGGAAGACGTGAACGGCGATGCGTATGACGCATGGCTGTTCAAGATCAAGCTCGCCGCAGGCGCATCGACCGACAGCCTGCTCGACGCTGCCGCCTACAGCAAGCTGATCGACTAACCCCCTGAATCGCGCGGGGCCGGTCAGCCGCCCTGCCCCGCGCGGAACCCGGGCCGGCGTCCACGCGCCGCCCCGGGTCGACCGCAAAGCATGGGGCCCGAGCCAGCGCCGCAGCGCTCGCCTGGGCCGACCAAGGAACGCCATGAAGCTCGAACACCCGGACCGCCTGATGAACCGCACGCCCCTCTCGCTCGCCGCGCTCGAAACGCACGACGCGTTCGCCGAACGCCACATCGGCCCCGACGCCGCCAGCCAGCAGGCCATGCTCGATACGCTCGGCTTCGCGTCGCGCGCCGCCCTGATCGACGCCGTGATCCCGGCCTCGATCCGCCGCGCCGAAACGCTGCCGCTCGGCCCGTTCGCGCAGCCGAAGAGCGAAGCCGAAGCCCTCGCCGCCCTGCGGGTTCTCGCGGACAAGAACCAGGTGTTCCGCTCGTATATCGGTCAGGGTTACCACGACACGCACACGCCGGCCGTCATCCTGCGCAACGTGCTCGAAAACCCGGCGTGGTACACGGCCTACACGCCGTACCAGCCCGAAATTTCCCAGGGTCGCCTCGAGGCGCTCCTGAACTTCCAGCAGATGGTCGCCGACCTGACCGGCCTCGCGATCTCGAACGCGTCGTTGCTCGACGAAGCCACCGCCGCCGCCGAAGCGATGACGCTGCTGCAGCGCACCGGCAAGCCGACGTCGAACGTGTTCTACGTCGCCGACGACGTGCTGCCGCAAACGCTCGAAGTGATCCGCACGCGCGCACTGCCGGTCGGTATCGAGGTCAAGACCGGTCCGGCCGCCGATGCCGCGCAAGCGAATGCGTTCGGCGTGCTGCTGCAGTACCCGGGCGTGAACGGCGACGTGCGCGACTACCGCGCGCTCACCGAAGCGATCCACGCGGCCGGCGGCCACGTGGTCGTCGCGGCCGACCTGCTCGCGTTGACCGTGCTCACGCCTCCGGGCGACTGGGGTGCGGACGTCGCGATCGGCAACACGCAGCGCTTCGGCGTGCCGATGGGCTTCGGCGGCCCGCACGCCGCGTATCTCGCGGTGCGTGACGAATTCAAGCGCCAGATGCCGGGCCGCCTCGTCGGCGTGACGGTCGACGCGCAGGGCAAGCCCGCGCTGCGCCTCGCGCTGCAGACGCGCGAACAGCACATCCGCCGCGAGAAGGCCACGTCGAACGTGTGTACCGCGCAGGCGCTGCTCGCGATCATGGCCAGCATGTACGCGGTCTACCACGGCCCGCACGGCCTGAAGACGATCGCGCTGCGCGTGAACCGCATCGCGGCACTGCTCGCCGCCGGCGTGAAGCAGCTCGGCTTCGCGACCGTCAACGACACATTCTTCGACACGCTGACGATCGACACCGGCGCGCGCACCGCGCAGGTTCACGAATTCGCGAAGGCGAAGCGCATCAACCTGCGCCGCGTGAGCGACACGCAAGTCGGCGTGTCGGTCGACGAAACGACGACGCGCGACGACCTCGCCGATCTCCTCGCCGTGTTCGCGCAGGCCGCGGGCGGCACCGCACCGGCCGTCGACGCGCTGGACGCGGGCCTCGCCGGCGTCCCCGCGCTGCCGGCCGGCCTCGAGCGCACGAGCGCGTACCTGACGCACCACGTGTTCAACCGCCACCATTCCGAAACCGAAATGCTGCGCTACCTGCGCAGCCTGTCGGACAAGGATCTCGCGCTCGACCGCTCGATGATCCCGCTCGGCTCGTGCACGATGAAGCTGAACGCGACGTCGGAAATGCTGCCCGTCACGTGGCCCGAATTCGGCGGCATCCACCCGTTCGCGCCGGCCGACCAGACCGTCGGCTACCGCGAGATGATCGACCAGCTCGAGCAGATGCTCGTCGCGGCCACCGGCTACGCGGCCGTGTCGCTGCAGCCGAACGCGGGCTCGCAGGGCGAGTACGCGGGCCTGCTGATCATCCACGCTTACCACGCATCGCGCGGCGAAGCCCATCGCGACGTGTGCCTGATCCCGGCGTCCGCCCACGGCACGAACCCGGCATCCGCGCACATGGCCGGCATGAAGGTCGTGGTAGTCGCATGCGATGCGCAGGGCAACGTCGACATCGCCGACCTGAAGGCGAAGGCCGAGCAGCACGCGAAGGATCTCGCGGCGATCATGATCACGTATCCGTCGACGCACGGCGTGTTCGAGCAGAACGTGCGCGAGATCTGCGAAATCGTGCACGCGCACGGCGGCCAGGTGTACGTCGACGGCGCGAACATGAACGCAATGGTCGGCCTGACCGCGCCGGGCCAGTTCGGCGGCGACGTGTCGCACCTGAACCTGCACAAGACCTTCTGCATCCCGCACGGCGGCGGCGGCCCGGGCGTCGGCCCGGTCGCAGTCGGCGCTCACCTCGCGAAGTTCCTGCCGAACCAGCGTTCGACCGGCTACACGCGCGAAGAAGACGGCATCGGCGCGGTATCGGCCGCGCCGTACGGGTCGGCGTCGATCCTGCCGATCTCGTGGATGTACATCGCGATGATGGGCGCGAAGAACCTGACCGCCGCGACGGAAACCGCGATCCTCAATGCGAACTACATCGCGAAGCGTCTCGCGCCGCACTATCCGGTGCTGTATTCGGGCCCGGGCGGGCTGGTTGCGCACGAGTGCATTCTCGACCTGCGTCCGATCAAGGAATCGAGCGGCATCACCGTCGACGACGTCGCGAAACGCCTGATGGACTACGGCTTCCACGCGCCGACGATGAGCTTCCCGGTGCCGGGCACGCTGATGGTCGAACCGACCGAATCGGAGTCGCAGGAAGAACTCGACCGCTTCATCGCCGCGATGATCGCGATCCGCGACGAAATCCGCGCAGTCGAGGAAGGCCGCGCCGACCGTGAGGACAACCCGCTGCGTCACGCACCGCACACGGCGGCCGTCGTCACCGCGAACGAATGGCCGCACGCGTACTCGCGCGAGCAGGCTGCGTACCCGGTCGCGTCGCTGGGCACGAACAAGTACTGGCCGCCGGTCGGCCGCGCGGACAACGTCTACGGCGACCGCAACCTGTTCTGCTCGTGCGTGCCGATGTCGGAATACGCATAACGCGCGCCAGGCCAGGAGCCGTCCGATGGCGACCGCACCGCACGCAACCCGGAGTTGCGTGCGGTTTTTTTGTTCGCCGCTCGAACCGGTTCACGTTCGCCCGCCAATCCGGCTAACATCACACGCGATCCAGCCAATGAAGGAGTTCCGCATGGTGCGTCCGATGTTTCCGGGCCATGGTGCAATGCAAGGGCGGCCGCGCGCGCGCCGCGTCGTGCCGATACTCGTCGCGTCGCTGTCGTTTGCCGCCGCCGGCCTCGGCGCGTCCGGCAGCGCGCGCGCGGCGATGAATTTCTGCGCGGCGCCGGCACTGCAGGCGAGCGAGACGACACAGGCCGAGCCGGGCATCCAGGCGCTGATCCGCAGCGTCGACGCGCGCATCGGCGAGCAGCCGAAGGCGATGGCGCGCGTGCACACCGAGGGCACGCTGCCGCACGAAGGAATCTACGACCAGAGTGCCGCCGCGCTGAAGGATCTCGACCTGATGCGCGATGCCGCGCTTGCGTGGCGCGTGACGAACGCGCCGGGCTACCTGCAGCTCGTCGACCGCTTCCTGTCCGCGTGGGTCGCGACCTACCAGCCGAGCTTCAACCCGATCGACGAGACGCGTTTCGAAAGCCTGATCGTCGCATACGACATGACCGCGAGCGCGCTGCCGGTGAAGACCCGCAACGCGACGGCCGCGTTCATCGCGAAGCTCGGCGCCGGCTACGTCGCGCAGATCGACGCGCAGAAGCGCCCGCTCACCGGCACCTGGCGCAACAACTGGCAGAGCCACCGGATCAAGCTGATCGCGCTGTCCGCGTTCACGCTCGGCGATCGCAAGATGATGAACGCCGCGCAGCGGCTGTTCGTCGAGCATCTCGCCGACAACATCGGCCCGGATGGCAAGACCTGGGACTTCGAGGAACGCGATGCGCTGCATTACGCGGTCTACGACCTGCAGCCGCTGGTGACGGCCGCGCTCGCCGCGCGCCGCTTCAACCGCAACTGGCTGCGCGAACGGGGCGCGAACGGCGCGACGCTCGCGGCCGCGCTCGACTGGCTCGTGCCGTACGCGCTCGGCGAGAAAACCCACGAGGAATTCGTGAATTCGCCGGTGCCGTTCGACGCGAAGCGCCGCGAGGCCGGCCTGCCGGGCTACACGGGGCAGTGGGACCCGAAAAACGCCACCGAACTCTTTCATCTGGCCGCGCGGCTCGACGGGCGCTACGCCCGCGTCGCGCAGCAACTTTCCCCAACGCCGCCCGCATGGCTCGCCGCGTGCCTGCCATTGCAGGCGCGCTAGCAATATTCTTAAAGCAAGGCAGGAATCGAAATGGCAGTCAGCGTCTTTGACCTCTTCAAGATCGGTATCGGTCCGTCCAGCTCGCATACGGTCGGGCCGATGCGCGCGGCGCTGATGTTCGTCCAGGGCCTCGAGCGTGACGGGCAACTCGACGCCACGGCCCACGTGAAGGTCGAACTGTACGGCTCGCTCGGCGCGACCGGGAAGGGCCACGGCACCGATCGCGGCGTGATGCTCGGCCTGCTGGGCGACGCGCCCGACACCGTCGATCCCGACACGATCGACGCGCGGCTGGAAGACGTCCGCAAATCGAAACAGCTCGCGCTGCTCGGCACGCATCCGGTGCCGTTCGTGCTGAAGGAGAACATCGCGTTCTACCGCCAGGCGCTGCCCGAGCACCCGAACGGCATGAAACTGCGTGCGTCCGACGCGAGCGGCAACGTGCTGGTCGAGCGCACCTACCTGTCGGTCGGCGGCGGCTTCGTCGTGACGGCCGGTGCACCGAACACGAAGGTGCTGAGCGCGGCCGAGCAAATGACGCACCCGTTCCGCACCGGCGCCGAGCTGCTCGCACTGACCGAGTCGACCGGCAAGTCGATCGCGCAGCTGATGTGGGAAAACGAGCGCGCGTGGCACACCGAGGAAGAGACGCGCGACGGCCTGCTGAAGATCTGGGCCGTGATGCAGTCGTGCGTGTCGCGCGGCTGCGGGATCGGCAACCCCGACGCCGACGGCAACCTGCCCGGCCCGTTCCAGGTCAAGCGCCGCGCGCCGCAGCTGTACCGCACGTTGACGGGCAGCCCTGAGCGCGCGCTGCAGGATCCGCTGTCGATGATCGACTGGATCAACCTGTACGCGATCGCGGTCAACGAGGAAAACGCGGCCGGCGGCCGCGTCGTCACCGCGCCGACCAACGGCGCGGCCGGCATCATCCCGGCCGTGCTGCACTACTACACGCGCTTCACGCCCGGCGCGAACGAACAGGGCGTGATCGACTTCCTGCTGACGGCTGCCGCGATCGGCATTCTTTACAAGCTGAATGCGTCGATCTCCGGTGCGGAAGTCGGCTGCCAGGGCGAAGTGGGCGTCGCGTGCTCGATGGCGGCCGGCGCGCTCGCGGCGGTGCTCGGCGGCACGCCGCAGCAGGTCGAGAACGCGGCCGAAATCGGGATGGAACACAACCTCGGCCTCACCTGCGACCCAGTCGGCGGGATGGTGCAGATCCCGTGCATCGAGCGCAACGCGATGGCGTCGGTGAAGGCGGTCAATGCGGCGCGCATGGCGCTGCGCGGCGACGGCTCGCACTACGTGTCGCTCGACTCCGTGATCAAGACGATGCGCGAGACGGGCGCCGACATGAAGACGAAGTACAAGGAAACGTCGCGCGGCGGGCTGGCGGTGAATATCGTCGAGTGCTGAGCGCGCGCGTCACGGCCACTGCCGGCGCGCGTGCAGGACACGGAGAATCTCCACGATGCCGTCGGCTGGCCGAATGCGATACACCAGTACATAGTTCGGCGCGATCACCAGTTCGCGCGTGTCCGGCACGCGCCCCAGTCGATACAGCTCCGCGCGCGCCGGCAGCGACGCGGCCTTTGCCTCCAGCAGTTCGTCCAGTTCCAGCGCGGCCAGTGGATTGTCCTGACCGATATAGTCGAGGATCGCAACGCGATCCTCGTACGCCTTCGGATTCCAGTGCAGTGCGAGGGTCAAGAAGCATCACCCTGCTTGCCGGCAATCCTCCGACGCAGCGCATCGCGACGTGCCTCAAACCCGGCCCTGACTTCTGCGTCGGGAATCGAGGGGCGCGGGTCGTCCAGCGCCTGCCGCACCTGCTCGCGAAACCAGCGATCGTGAGCGGCCGCTTCGTGGGCCACTTTCAGCGCCTCGGCACGATCGGGCCGGGTCGTCCGGCCAGGTGCCTCCGGATCGAAACCGGCCGCATCTACATCGAACCGGCTGATGCCGATGTCGCGCAAAAAGCCGACCAGCGTTTCAAAGCGACGGAACACGCGCACATCGCCGCGTTTGGCCGACAGGAAGCGCTCGTTCGCACCACAGCGGGCCGACAGCGCCCAGCCGTTGCCGCAGCCGACCACTCGCGCCGCACGTACGGCGCCCGCTTCGACGAGCTGGGTGAGCGTCTTCTGGTCGATCGTCTCGGTTGTCATGCTGTTCCTTGATTCCGTCAGTCGTTTCGACGGAAATTTTACTATTGAATGAGTTCCCATTTTATTGTTAATTGGGAGACATATTCCGGAGGGTGAAACGGAAATTTGGCTGGATCCTTGTTGCCTCTACGTTCCATCATCGGGCTATCGCCCACCAGCCGGCCTTTTGGCCATCGCGCACTCCCGGCGATCCAGCATGCCTTCCCTTCTCCACAGCCGCCCGATCGATTCCCCCTGTTCCGACACTTTTCAGCGCCCGGCGTACCGGCGGCCGCCCAACGGGCGTAAGCTGTACGTCCCGCTACCCAGGGAGACGGCAGCCCATGTCGCATTCCAAGGATCTCGAGCAGCCCGCCACCACCGGCGCGCGACTGCTCGTCGATGCGTTGCTCGCCAATCACGTCGAACGCGTGTTCTGCGTGCCGGGCGAGAGTTTCCTCGCCGTACTCGATGCGCTGGCGGACGACACCGCGCGCATCCAGACGGTCGTCTGCCGCCACGAGGCCGCCGCCGCGAACATGGCCGAGGCCGTCGGCAAGCTCACCGGCCACCCCGGCATCGCGTTCGTCACACGCGGCCCCGGCGCGACCCACGCGTCGATCGGCGTGCACACCGCGTTCCAGGATTCGACGCCGATGATCCTGTTCGTCGGCCAGTGCGCACGCGAGCACCTCGACCGCGAAGCCTTCCAGGAAATCGACTACCGGCGGATGTTCGGCCAGATGGCGAAATGGGTCGCGCAGATCGACGACCCGCGCCGCATCCCCGAATACCTGAGCCATGCGTTCCACGTCGCGACGTCCGGCCGCCCCGGCCCGGTCGTGCTCGCGCTGCCGGAGGACGTGCTGTCCGAGGCGTGCGCGCCGCAGCCGGTCGTGCCGGCTGCGAAACGCGTCGCGGCCGCGCCGTCGGCCGCGCAGCTCGACGAACTGCGCGAGCGGCTCGCGCGCGCGGAACGGCCGTTCGCGATCGTCGGCGGCAGCGGCTGGACACCCGACGCGTGCGCGAACCTGCGCACCTTCGTCGAGCGCTGGCAGTTGCCCGTGGCCTGCGCGTTCCGCTACCAGGACACGATCGACAACGCGCACCCGAACTATGCGGGCGACGTCGGGCTCGGGATCAACCCCGCGCTCGCGAAGCGCATCCGCGACGCCGACCTGCTGCTCGTGATCGGGCCGCGCCTCGGCGAAGCGACGACCGGCGGCTACACGCTGCTCGACATCCCGAAGACGCGCCAGACGCTGATCCACGTTCACCAGGGCGCGGACGAGCTTGGCCGCGTGTATGCGGCCGACCTGCCGATCGTGTCGGGCATGCCCGAAATCGCCGCGCCGCTCGCCGCGCTCGAGGCGCCCGAGCGCCCCGCGTGGGCCGGCACCGCTGCCGACGCGCATCGCGCGTATCGCGAATGGCATGCGCCGCTGCCGATGCCCGGCGACGTCCAGCTCGGCGACGTGATGGTGCAGCTGCGCGAGCGCCTGCCGCATGACGCGATCCTCACCAACGGCGCCGGCAACTACGCGATCTGGCTGCATCGCCACTTCGCGTACCGGCACTTCCGCTCGCAGCTCGCACCGACCAGCGGCGCGATGGGCTACGGCGTGCCGGCCGCGCTTGCCGCGAAGTCGCTGTACCCATCGCGCGCCGTCGTCGCGCTCGCAGGCGACGGCTGCTTCATGATGGCCGGCAACGAGCTCGCGACCGCGATGCAGTACGGGTTGAACATCGTCGTGATCGTCGTCAACAACGGGCATTTCGGCACGATCCGCATGCATCAGGAGCGCAACTACCCGGGGCGCGTACACGGCACGGGGCTCACGAATCCCGATTTCGCCACGTATGCGCGCGCGTTCGGCGCGCATGGCGAGACCGTCGAGCGCACCGCCGATTTCGCGCCCGCGCTCGAACGCGCGCTGACCTGCGGGCTGCCCGCGCTGATCGAGGTCCGGATCCCGCAGGACGCCAGCACGCCGGCCGCGACGCTCGAACAGATCCGCGAGCAGGGCCGCCGCGCACGCGGCGGATGACGATGGACACGCACGCCGCGCCGCCCGACGTCGCGCTATCGCGCGACGACGCGCTCACGCTTCCCGGCACGCTGCTCGCACCGGACGGCACGCTCGTCGCGCCATACGACCTGGAGCACGGCGGCGCGCATGCCGTCGGCCACGTGCCGGCCGCACCCGCGCGGAGCCTGCTGCACGCTGCGCACCGGCCGTTCCGGCTCGACTACGACCGCGCACGGCACGTGCACGTGATCAACGGGATGGGCGTCACGCTCGGCGATTCGGTGATCGGGCTCACCGCTCTCGCCGCGCTGCGTACAACGCACCCGGGCCTGCACTTCACGCTGTACCGGCCGGCTTGCGCACCGCGCTACGTCGAGGCGCTGTATGCGCTCGCGGCCGACCTCGTCGCGCCGTCGCGCGCGCTGCCGTACCGCGCCGACGCGCTGCCGGCGGATGCGCCCTGCATCGACGTGGGTAATCACCTGTACTGGCCCGCGTTTGCGCGGCTGCCGATGATCGATTTCTTCCTCGACGCGCTCGGCGTGGAACCCGCGTCGGTGCCGGCGTCGGCCAAGCGCAACCGCTGGCTCGCGCGGCTGCCGCTACCGGAGTTGCCTGAGCAATGGCGGCGTCCGTACGTACTCTTCGGTCCAGTCGCAAGCACCGCGTTGCGCAGCGTGCCGCCCGCGCTGCGGGCAACGTTCGTCGAGCAGCTCGCGCAGCGCTACGGATTGCCGGTGGCGGGGTTCGGGCCTGTCGCGCATCCTGCCTATGTCGACGTGAGCGCCGATGCGGCCGACGATACGGCCCGGTTCATTGCGTGGGTCAAAGGCGCCAGCCTGCTGTTCGCGCCGGACACGGCCGCGCTCCATCTCGCCGACGGTTTCGACGTGCCGACGCTCGCATGCTTCACGTCGATCGGGCCGGCGCTGCGCGTGCGCGACTATCCGCATTGCGTGCCGGTCGCGCTCGACGTGCCTGCCGAATTGCACGGGATGCATCGCAGCGAGCGGCCTGCCGATCTCGCGGCGGTCGAGGCCGCCTATCGCGCGATCGACTGGGATGCGCTGGCGTGGCCCGCGCCGCGCGAAGCGGCGGCTACGGCCGAATAGGGAAACGGGGTGCGGCGGCCGGTTGCGAGGCCGAAAGGGTCGCTGCGTGTAGGCGCAGCCTGAGCCTGAGCCTGAGCCTGAGCCTGAGCCTGAGCCTGAGCCTGAGCCTGAGCCTGAGCCGGAGCCGGAGCCGGAGCCGGAGCCGGAGCCGAAGCCAGCGTCCAAACCAGACCCGCTTCGACTACCGCCCCACGCTCACCCCACCGCCACCGTCACCGCGCGATCGCGCAGTGTCTCCGAGGGCCGCTTGCCGAACAGCCGCCGGTAATCCGTCGCGAACTGGCTGAGATGCCAGAAGCCCCACGCCTCCGCCACGTCCTGCACCGAACCGGCCGCGCGGCCGCACAGGTCGCGCCGCGCGCCGTTCAGCCGCAGCGTGCGCAGATAGGTGGCAGGCGCCATGCCAAGCACGTCCTGGAAGCAGTACTGCAGCGTACGCCGGCTCACGTGCAACTGCTCGCACAGCTCGGGCACGCCGACCGGGCGTGTGCGGTGCGCAAGCACGTAGTCACGTGCCTGTTCGACGATCCAGCGGCGCATCGACGGCGCACGGCCGGCGTCGTCCGCCGGTTGCGCACACGCGTCGAACAGCGCGGCCAGCACCTCGGCCTGCAGGTCGTCGCGCTGCGCATCGGGCAGCGGGCCGGCCATCGCCATCGCTCCGTCGAGCCGTCGGCCGAGCAGTGCGCACAGATGCGCGAGACGCGTATCGCCCACCTGCATCACGCGCTGCGTGAACAGCCGCTCGTCGAGCGGGCGGCGCTCGACCTCTTCTGCATAGTGACGCAGCACGTCGCCGCGCACGACGACACCGTAGATCGAGAACTGCGCGGGCGTCACCAGTTCGAATTCGACGTTGCCGGGCCGGAACGCGAGCGCACCGGGCCCGATGCGGCACGCATCGACGCGCGCGGTGCCGTCGCTCGCGAGCGGGATGCCGAACCAGTATGCGTCGCCGCGCACCTCGCATGCCTGTCGCAGCAGGTGGCTCGTCGATTCGCGAAACAGCTTCATCGTGTCGAGCGGCAGCTCGGTCAGCGTGCCGACGAAGCGGCCGGCCGCGAGTTGGTCGTAGGTCTGCCGCCAGCCGATCAGGTTGCGCGCCTGCTCGTCGGCGTCATGCGCGACGCTGACGACCGCCTGCCCGGCCAGCGCGTCGTCGCCTTGCGCGTTGCGCCGCGTGTCTTCGGCCGTCGGTTCTTCACTGCACGCCACGTGTTGGTCCATCGTGTCCTCCCTCACCTGCCCGGAACCGCACCTGCCACGCAAGTCCCGTGCCGAACTGCGCGCAACTCGCGCAAAGCCCGTTATTCGACGCTGCGCGGCACGGACGCGCCATGCGGGCATGCCCGAACGCCTTGTCGCGCGCACCCCGTCGGTGCGGTACGCGCCACGCCGGCGCACCCGGTGCGCGCCGCCCCGGCCGGCGATGCGCGAAGGCCGGAGTCAGCCACCGTTCGCGGGCCGCAGCCGCGCGACCCGCGTGCCGCAATTGCCGTACGCCTGCGCGATCGCCAACTCGACGATCGCGCTGCCAGCCGGCCACGGCGCTGCGTCCGCATCGGACAGATCCGTACGCAGCGTCGCGCGCCCGTTGATCCGGTACCGGATACCGCGCATGAAATCGACGAACAGCAATCCGACGCCGCTGCCATTGCACCGCGCCGCGTCAATTCGGCCGCCGTCGCGGGCGCCGTACACCGGCAGCACGAAGCGCAGCGTCTTCGTATCGATCACGCGCACGACCGGCAGCAGGTCGCCATTTGCGTCGCGCCGGCTTTGCACGATATCGCAGGCCACGCCCGCTTGCCCGCCGCACGCCGTGCCGACGAACATGAATGGCTGCGTCTCGATGAACTGCCGCACGCCGATGCTCAGCCGCGTCGTCACGACGTCGCTCATCCGCTCGGCTTCGTCGGCGACGCCGAAGCGGTGATGCGCGTCGAGTTCGCCCGCGTGGAACACGGGATGGCGCGGATAGGTTCGAGGCGGTTCTGACATGGGGCTTTACGTCCGGCGCGCCGGCTCGATTTTCCGCGGCAAACGAACGGCCGTCGGTAACGTTTCCGGCGAAGGCCGCGTCAATGTGCGGACGGTATCAGGTCGCGAATGCGAATGGGCCTAAGCGGTCAATCTCCGGATCGCCGGTCGGTCGCGCGGCACGCGTTCGCGCACCCGTGGTCGGCCAGGCAACCACCGTCGCCCGGCGCGACACGCATTCGACGACCCTCCGGTATCCGAAGCTTCGCCGCTCGGGACAGCGCCCCGACCGGCCGACGCATACCGCGCCGCCGGCCGGCCAGGACGCCCGCGCGCGGATCAGAAGAACCCGAGCGCCTCGGCCTGGTAGCTCACCAGCAGGCACTTCGTCTGCTGATAGTTCGACAGCGCCATCTTGTGCGTCTCGCGGCCGATCCCCGACTGCTTGTAGCCACCGAACGCCGCATGCGCGGGATACAGGTGGTAGCAGTTGGTCCACACGCGGCCGGCTTCGACCTCGCGGCCCATCCGGTACGCACGTGTGCCGTTGCGCGTCCACACGCCCGCGCCGAGCCCGTAGAACGTGTCGTTCGCGAGTTCGATCGCCTCCTGCTCGTCCTTGAACGTCATCACCGACGCGACCGGCCCGAAGATCTCTTCCTGGAACACGCGCATCTTGTTGTTGCCGAGCAGCATCGTCGGCTTCACGTAGTAGCCCGTGCCGAGGTCGGCGGCCGGCGCCGTGCGCTCGCCGCCCGTCAGGCATTGCGCGCCTTCGCCGCGGCCGATGTCGATGTACGACAGGATCTTGTCGAGCTGCTGCTGCGATGCCTGCGCGCCGATCATCGTCTGCAGGTCGAGCGGGTGGCCGGCCTTGATGCGCTCGACCCGCGCGACCGCCTTCTCGATGAACTTCTCGTAGATCGATTCCTGGATCAGGATCCGCGACGGGCACGTGCACACTTCGCCCTGGTTCAGCGCGAACATCGCGAGCCCTTCGAGCGCCTTGTCGAGGAACGCGTCGTCCTGGTCGAGCACGTCGGCGAAGAAGATGTTCGGGCTCTTGCCGCCCAGTTCGACCGTCGACGGGATCAGGTTGTCGGCCGCGGCGCGCAGGACGTGCTTGCCGACCGGCGTCGAACCCGTGAACGCGATCTTCGCGATGCGCTTGCTGGTCGCGAGCGCTTCGCCCGCTTCCTTGCCGAAGCCGTTCACGATGTTGATCGTGCCGGCCGGGAACAGGTCGCCGATCAGCTCCATCA
This sequence comes from Burkholderia sp. SRS-25, assembly GCF_004343765.1. Lineage (NCBI taxonomy): Bacteria > Pseudomonadati > Pseudomonadota > Betaproteobacteria > Burkholderiales > Burkholderiaceae > Burkholderia > Burkholderia sp. SRS-25. Next base: position 131,158 of record NZ_PTXM01000016.1, on the reverse strand, counting down.
GCACCAGCACCGACGCGGGCGTCTGCTCGGCCGGCTTCATCACCACGCAGCAGCCGGCCGCGAGCGCCGGGGCGAGCTTCCATGCGGCCATCAGCAGCGGGAAGTTCCACGGGATGATCTGGCCGACGACACCGAGCGGCTCGTGGAAGTGGTATGCGACGGTGTTGTCGTCGATTTCGGAGATGCCGCCTTCCTGCGCGCGGATGCAGCCCGCGAAATAGCGGAAGTGGTCGATCGCGAGCGGCAGGTCGGCCGCCATCGTCTCGCGCAGCGGCTTGCCGTTGTCGATCGTCTCGGCCACGGCCAGCAGCTTCAGGTTCTTTTCCATCCGGTCGGCAGCAGCGAGCAGCAGGTTCGCGCGCTCGGCCACCGACGTCTTGCCCCACTTGCGGCGCGCGGCGTGCGCGGCGTCGAGCGCAAGCTCGATGTCGTCGGCGCCCGAGCGCGGCACGCGGCAGAACGGCTGGCCGTTGATCGGCGACACGTTCTCGAAGTACTCACCTTTCACCGGCGGAACCCACTTGCCGCCGATGTAGTTGTCGTATTGCTGACGGTACGGGTATTCGACGTCGAGGCCCAGTTGTTTCAGGTCAAACGGGTTCATACATGTCTCCTGTTCATCGTGCTTGTGTGAGTACAGCGCCAGTTGGAATCGCGCTGCCCTCGTTTACGCAACATGCGTGCCAAACAGGACGCAAGCATGGCGATCACGGCCGGCCCGCGTCCCCGCCGTGCCGTGTTCACCGACGCAGCATGGCGGGTGTCCCGATTCTGAACAGCGCGACTGCGCCGCGCGCCCGGGCGGTGTTCGAAATCTCCACAGTGCGCAGGCGCACCCGCGCGCGGAGGCAGGCCGGGCCGCGTGGCATGTCGCTTGCGTGCGCCCTGCGCATTCCCACGCAACGGCGTGTGCGCCGACCGACACCATGAACGACCGCGCCCCCCTGACCGACGACGCCATCGCGTTCATCCGCGAGCAGGCATTCCTGATCGTCGCGACCGCCGACGCGGCCGGCAACAGCGACTGCTCGTACCGTGGCCGCCAGCCACGCGCGGACGGCTCGTTCGAGCCGCTCGTCGACATGCCAGACCGCCGCACGCTCGTGCTGCCCGACTTCGCCGGCAACAACCTGTTCAACACGATCGGCAACCTGCTCGTGAATCCGGCCATCGCGCTGCTGTTCGTCGACTTCGTGCGGCAGACGACCTGGCTCGTGCAGGGCCGCGCGACGATCGACGAGGATGCGCAAAGCCGCGTGCATCTGTGGCCCGATGCGCGGCGCTATGTGGTGGTTGAAGTGGCGCATGCGCAGGCACGGGCGGATGCGGCACTGCCGCCGCTGGTGCTGGCTTGACGGGCGTGACAGGCGTGGCGAATCGTCAGCGCGCGAACGCAACTGACGCCATGGAAACAGCGTTCCGGCCGTCCGGGCCGAAGCGCCCCGTGCGCGATGACGCGACGCTCAACGCCCGTGCGTCTCCGCACACGCGGCTTCGATCCGGTTGCGCACCGGCACGTCGGCATGCGCGTGCCCGTCGGTATCGTCGCCCGTTTCGGTAGCCACCCGCCGTCCGCCGAGAAACGCGAACACCACCCCCGCACACAGCACCGTCACGACCGCCAGCCCGATCAGCAACCGATCGAATGCATGCGTATAACTCGCGAGCAGCGCTGCGTGCCCGACACCCGGCAACGCTACCGCCGCACCCGCGAGATCGCCGGTCGCGAGCCGCGCCGCCGCACGCAGCGTCGCGTCGGGCGTGCCGACAGCACCCGCCGCCTGCGTCAACCCGGTCCGCGCGAACCCAGCCAGTACCGCGCCGACGATCGCGAGCGCGATCCCCTCGCCGGCCACGCGCGTCGTGCTGAAAATCCCCGTCGCCATCCCCGCGCGCTCCTTCGGCACGACGCTCACCGACAGCCCGTCCATCAGCCCCCACGGCATGCCGGCCCCGACGCCGATCGTCACCATCGGCGCGATCGCCGCGGCCCCCGCGCCGCCGCGCAGCGCGATGCCCAGCCACACGAGCCCGGCTGCCGCGATCAGGAGCCCGAGCCCCGAGATCACGCCGGCCGACAGCCAGCGCGTGAGCGTCGCCGCGATGAACGGCACGATCAGCATCGGCGCGGAAATCGCGAGCATCAGCCAGCCGGCGTCGATCTCGCTGAAGCCGTCGATGCCGATGAAGCGCAGCGGCAGCACGACGAGCAGCACGATGTAGCAGCAGCAGGTCGACACCGGCAGCACCTGCACGCCAACGAAGCGCGCGATCCGGAACAGCGACAGGTCGAGCATCGGCCGCGCGACCCGCGTCTCGATCGCGACGAACGCACGCGCGCCGAGCGCCGCGCCTGCCAGCAGCGCGATCACCAGCGGGCTCGACCAGCCGCGCGCGGGCGCCTCGATCACGCCGAACGTGAACAGCGTCAGCGCGGTGGTGAACGCGATCGTGCCGGGCCAGTCGAGCCCTGTCGCATGCGGGTCGCGCGACTCGTGCATGCGCGGCAGCCCGAATACGAGCGACAGCCCGCCGGCCACCGCGCTCGTCACGAAGATCGCACGCCAACCGTAATGCCCGATCAGCGCGCCGGCCAGCACCGGCCCGAACGCGAGCCCGATCCCGAAGGTCGTGCCGAGCAGGCTGAATGCGCGCGTGCGCGCCGCACCGTCGAATTCCTGCGCGAGCGCGGCCGTGCCGCCCGCGAGCGCCGCGGCCGCCGCGAGCCCTTGCGCGGCGCGCAGCAGGTCGACCGCAAGCATCGACGGCGCGAACGCGAGCGCGACCGACATCAGCGTAAAGCCGCCGACGCCGATCGCGAACACGCGCTTGCGGCCGAACTGGTCGGCCAGCGCGCCGGCCGCCATCAGGAAGCTGCCGAACGCGAGCATGAACGCGTTGGTGATCCAGTTCATCGCGACCGTCCCGCCGTGCAGGTCGCGGCCGATCGCGGGCGTCGCGACCGCACCGCCCGAAAACGACAGCGGCAGCGCGACGGCGGCCATGCAGACGGCAGCCAGCACCCACGCACGCCGGCGTGCCGACAGGTTCGAAGCGCCTGAAAAAGGGTGATCCATCATCGCTCCTCGAAAAGCCGGCGCGGATGCGCCGTCAGAGCGACAGAAGATAAATCCGATTCAATTCGCGAAAAACCACGCAAAGCTCCGCATATAACGGACTAGAATTCCGCAATTCACTCGGCCACGTGCATCGACGCACGCCTTCGACTCGATGGACAACCTGACCGGCATCGTCGCCTTCGTCCGCACCGCCGAAGCATTGAGCTTCGTCGCGGCCGGCCGCGCGCTCGGCATCTCGGCGTCGGCGGTCGGCAAGACGATCGCGAAACTCGAGCAGTCGCTCGGCGTGCGGCTGTTCAACCGCACGACCCGGCGCGTCACGCTCACCGAAGAAGGGCGGCACTTCTACGAACGCTGCCAGCGGATCCTCGAGGATTTCCGCGACGCGGAAGCAACCGTGACGGCCTCCGCACAGCGCCCGCGCGGCAAGCTGCGCGTGAGCCTGCCGGTGATCGGCTACCGGTTCCTGCTGCCGGTGCTGCCCGAATTCCGGCAGCGCTACCCGGACGTCGAGCTCGATCTCGATTTCAACGACCGGATGGTGGATGTCGTCGAAGGCGGCTTCGACGCGGTGATCCGCAGCGGCCCGCTGTCGGATTCGAGCTTGATGTCACGGCGGCTCGGCCCGTTCGCGTTCGTGCTGTGCGCGACGCCCGCGTATCTCGCGCAGGCCGGCACGCCGCGCACACCGCGCGATCTCGAAGCGCACGAATGCGTGCGCTACTGCTTCCCGACCACCGGCAAGCTGCAGGACTGGGCGCTCGCGGCCGACGACGGCACGCCGCTGAAGCTGCGCACCGCGCTGACCTGCAACAACATGGAGGCGCTGCGCGGCACCGTGCTCGCGGGGCTCGGCATCGGCTACATGCCCGACTTCCTCGCGCGCGACGCGCTCGAACATGGCGCACTCGTCACCGTGCTCGACGACTACCGGATCGCGCCGGGGCAATTCTCGATCGTGTGGCCGTCGAGCCGGCAGCTGTCGCCGAAGCTGCGCGTGTTCGTCGATTTTCTGTGCGAGCGGTTGTTCAGGTAATCGGGTGGCGAAAGCCGCGACAGCGGCCCCGCACGCCCCGTTTCAGTCCACCCCGATCCGTTCCGCCTGCGCCTGCGGCAGCAACGCATCACTGTCGTCCTTCAGCCCGACGCCCGTCAGCCCGAGCCGTCGCGCGTGCGTCATCAGGTAATGCAGCTTGTGCGCGGCCCCCGCGTACGGCAGCCCTTCGGGCCGCACGTTCGAGATGCAGTTGCGCAACGCATCGTGGCAGCCGACCTTCGGCGCCCACGTCAGGTACACGCCGAGGCTGTCCGGCGAGCTGAGCCCCGGCCGTTCGCCGATCAGCATCGCGACGACCTTCGCACGCAGCAGCTCGCCGATCTCGTCGCCGAGCGCGACGCGCGCCTGCGTCGCGACCACTACCGGGCCGATCCGCCAGCCGTCCGCGTCCAGACGCGGCCGCACGGCCTGCAACAGCGGCAGCGCCTGCTTCGCGGCCGCGAATGCCGACAGCCCGTCGCCGACCACGAACACGACGTCGGGCGCATCATCGAGCGCCGCGCCGTAGCCGGCCAGCAGGCCGCGGCTGTCGTCCGACAGCTTGCGGCCGAGATCGGGCCGGCGCAGATAGTGGTCGCGGTCCGGCGCGGCGCTCTGCACACCGAGCGTCGGCAACAGCCCGGCCGCCTCGATCTCCCGCCGCAGCGCGCCCACGTCGAGCGGCTGGTGCACCGCGTCGCGCGCCTGCGCATGCGACAGGTTGAACGCGAGCAGCGGCGCCGTCGGCAGGCTGTTGCCCGCGCGACCGAGCGCGATCCGCGCGTTCGTGAACGACTTCAACTGCGCCCACGGATTCTTTTCGACGGCGTCGCTCATGCCGAAATCCCCATCCAGTCGTTCGCGCCCGCGAGCAGCGGCACGCGCGAAGTCGCCGCACGCAACGCGCCGTGCGCGTCGGCGATCTCCATCGTCTCCAGCCACTCCTCGAATTCCGGCGCACGGCGCAGGCCGAGCACCTCGCGTACGTAGAGCTGGTCGTGGAACGACGTGCTCTGATAGTTCAGCATCACGTCGTCCGCGCCCGGAATCCCCATGATGAAGTTGATGCCGGCCGCGCCGAGCAGCGTCAGCAGCGTGTCCATGTCGTCCTGGTCGGCTTCCGCGTGGTTCGTGTAGCAGATGTCGCAGCCCATCGGCACGCCGAGCAGCTTCCCGCAGAAGTGATCCTCGAGCCCCGCGCGGATGATCTGCTTGCCGTCATACAGGTATTCCGGGCCGATGAAGCCGACCACCGTGTTCACGAGGAACGGCTCGAACTTGCGCGCCACCGCATACGCGCGCACTTCGCAGGTCTGCTGGTCGACGCCGAAGTTCGCGTTCGCCGACAGCGCGCTGCCTTGCCCCGTCTCGAAGTACATCAGGTTGTTGCCGACCGTGCCGCGCTTGAGCGACAACGCTGCCTCGCGCGCCTCGGCGAGCAGCGCGAGCGAGATGCCGAAGCTCGCGTTCGCCTTCTCGGTGCCCGCGATCGACTGGAACACGAGGTCGACCGGCGCACCCTTCTCGATCGCCGCGATCGTATTGGTCACGTGCGTGAGCACGCACGACTGCGTCGGCACGCCGTAGCGTTCGCGGAAGCCATCGATCATCGCGAGCAGCTTCACGATCGCCGCGAGGCTGTCGGTGGCCGGGTTGATGCCGATCATCGCGTCGCCGCAGCCGTACATCAGCCCGTCGAGCATCGATGCGGCGATACCCTTCACGTCGTCGGTCGGGTGGTTCGGCTGCAGCCGCACCGACATCCGGCCGGGCAGCCCGACCGTGTTGCGAAAGCGCGTGACGACGCGGCGCTTCCTCGCCGCCGCGATCAGGTCCTGGTTGCGCATCAGCTTCGACACGGCCGCGACCATCTCGGGCGTGAGTCCCGGCGCGATCCGTTCGAGCGCCGCGCCGTCGGCGGCCGGCGACAGCAGCCAGTTGCGGAAATCGCCGACGGTGAGGTGCGAGATTTCCGCGAAGGCAGCCGCATCGTGATCGTCGACGATGAGGCGCGTGACCTCGTCGTCTTCATACGGGATCACCGCTTCGTTCAGGAACGCCTTCAGCGGCACGCCCGCGAGCGCGATCTTCGCGGCGACGCGCTCCTCCTCGCTCGCCGCCGCGACACCGGCGAGCTGGTCGCCGGAACGCAGCGGGCTCGCCTTCGCGAGCAGCGTCTTCAGGTCCGCGAAGCGGTATGTGCGCGGACCGATCGTCTCCGTATAGGACATCTGCGAATCTCCTTGCCTAAAGCCGACGGCGCGCCCGTTCGACGGGGCGCGCCGGATGCCGTCAGGAACGGCCGTTCATCGTCACCCTGCTCACTCCTCCAGCAGCACGTCGCCCGGCGCACTCGCACGCTGCGAACGCGTCGCGAGGAAGTACGCGTAGCCGAACGCGAGGAAGCCGAGGAACACCAGCGCGACCAGCCCGTTGAAGTAAATCATCGTACCGAGACAGACGAGCGCGGCCAGGATCGCGAATGCCGGGAAGATCGGGTACAGCGGCGCGCGGAACGGCCGCGCCATGTTCGGCTGCGAGCGGCGCAGCTTGAACAGCGACGCCATGCTCACGATATACATCACGATCGCACCGAATACCGACATCGTCACGATATTCGCGGTGAGCGTCTGCCCGCCGAACTGGATCAGCTCGTCACTGTAGATCGCCGCGATCCCGACCACGCCGCCCGCGAGAATCGCGCGATGGGGCGTCTTGAAGCGCGGATGGACCTTCCCGAGCCATTCCGGCAGGTAGCCTTCGCGGGCCAGCGCGAAGATCTGGCGCGAATAGCCGAGGATGATCCCGTGGAACGACGCGACCAGCCCGAACAGCCCGAGCCACACGAGCATGTGCATCCAGCCGCTGTTCGCGCCGACGATGTACTTCATTGCCTGCGGCAGCGGGTCGTTGATGTTCGCGAGCTTCGTCCAGTCGCCCGCGCCGCCGGCGAACACCATCACGCCGATCGCCAGTGCCACGAGGGTCAGGATCCCGGCCACGTACGCGATCGGGATCGAGCGCTTCGGGTTCTTCGCCTCCTCGGCGGCCATTGCGACGCCTTCGATCGCGAGGAAGAACCAGATCGCGAACGGAATCGCCGCGAACATCCCGTGGAACGCGCCCACGCTGAAATGATCGACGCCCGACCAGCCGCCCTTCATGAAGTTGCTCCAAGCGAAGCCCGGCGACACGACGCCCATGAACACCAGCAGCTCGAAGATCGCGAGCAGCGTGACGACCAGCTCGAAGGTCGCCGCGATCTGCACGCCGACGATGTTCAGCGCCATGAACACGAGATACGCGCCCATCGCCGCATGCTTGGGCTCGAGGCCCGGGAACTGCACGTGCAGGTACGCGCCGATCGCGAGTGCGATCGCCGGCGGCGCGAACACGAACTCGACGAGTGTCGCCGCGCCGGCGAGATAGCCGCCGGTCGGGCCGAATGCACGGCGCGCATATGCGAACGGGCCGCCCGCGTGCGGGATCGACGTCGTCAGCTCCGTGAAACTGAAGATGAAGGTGGTGTACATCGCCGCGACGAACAGCGCGGTGACGACGAAACCCAGCGTGCCGGCGCTCGCCCAGCCGTAGCTCCAGCCAAAGTACTCGCCGGAAATCACGAGGCCGACCGCAATGCCCCACAGTTGCCAGGTCCCGAGCGTCTGCTGCAGCGCGGGCTGGCCGGACGACTTGGCGCCGGCGGCGGGCCGGCCATTCGACTCTGCTTTCATCGGATTCTCTCCTCAAAGGCGCCGTGCCTGCCGGCCTGCGCGACTGAGAATCGATGCTAGAGAGTCATTAAACGACGTGTTATCGAAATTCGGCAAAGATCGCGGCTGACATTTCGCTTGCAGAAATGCAGGCACGGAACGGCTGACGAAGCCGACACGCCGCAGGCGGCACAGCGGCAGCCATCTGCCGACAGCCGGCCGCCTGCGGCGCCGCGCGAGCGCACGCCGTCGCGTGCCGTTCTCGCCGGCTGGATACACCTGCTGCCGCAGCGCCGCCCGGCCAAGCCGCGCGGCCGGACGGATGCTCGACGGTGGCCTTACTGGCCGCCGCCGCGCTGGTTGAACCAGCGGTCGAGCAGCTTGCCGGCCGCTTCGCGACCGCCGAGACCGAACGACAGCGCCACCGCCACCGCGATCGCGCCGAGCACCAGACCGAACGCGAGCTGGACGATCTCGTTGGCGATGCCCATCGCGCGCAGCCCCATCGCGAACACGAGGCCCAGGATCGCGAATTGCGCGATGCGCGCGAACAGCACGCTGTGCTCGCGGTCGGCCTGCTCGATCACGCGGCGCGCGAGGCCCGCGAGCCACACGCCGATCACGAGGATCACGCCGCCCATCAGCACGTGGCCGCCGAATTCGATGAACAGCGTGACGACGTCGCGCACCTGCGTGAAGCCGAGCCGGTTCGCGGCCTCGACCGAGGCGAACAGCATCGCGAAGAACACGATCAGCCGCGCGACCAGCACCGACGGCTGCAGGATCCCCGAGAACACGCGCTCGACGCCGAGGACGGCCGGCAGCCCGTCGACGCCCGCGGCTTCCAGCAGCTTCTGCGCGAGCGACGCGACGAAGCGCGCGAAGTAGAACGTCACCAGCACGATCACGATCGCCGCGACGATGTCCGGCACCGCGCCGAGGAACTGGTTCAGCATGTTGGTGGCCGGCACCGAGATCGCATCGATCTTCAGCGCGTCGAGCGCGGAGATCAGCGTCGGTACGAACACGAACACGTAGACGATCGTGCCGATCAGGCTCGACACGCGCACGGGCGTCGGGCTGTCGAGACGCTGCGTGAGGCGGTCGGCGCCGGCGGCGACGAGCAGGTTCGTCACGAGGCCGCGCAGCACGCGCGCGACGATCCAGCCGACGATGCCGATCACCGCGGCCGCGAACAGGTTCGGCACGATCGCGAGCAGCTTGTCGACCATCCCCTGCACCGGCGACAGCAGCCCCGACAGCGCGAACGACGCGAGGATCGCCGGCAGGAACATCAGGATCACGAGCCAGAACAGCACGTCGCCGAGATAGCCGCTCATCGGCTGCATGCCGGCGCCTTCGGCCAGCTTGTCGTCGATCTTGCTCGCCTTCAGCGCGCGGTTCGCGAGGCTGCGCAGCAGCGACGCGATGAGCCACGCGATCAGCGTCAGCGCCGCGCCGCCGATCAGGTTCGGCAGGTAGTTGACGATGTGGGTGACGAGCAGCGAGAACGGGTTGGACACCGCGTACAGGTTGAGCACGTTGAAGATGCCCACCGCGGTGACGAGCAGCACGAGCCAGAACAGGCCGCCCGCGATGATGCGCTCGACGCAGGCGCCCTGGCCGGTGCTTTCGTTGATCCGCTGATCGACCTTCAGCGCACTGAGCAGGCGCATCGCGCCGGCCCGCACCACGACGGCGATCAGCCAGCCGATCACCAGGATGCCGATCGCGCCGGCGATCTTTGGCAGATACCCCCCTAGCGTGGTCTGCAGCGACGTGATGAAGCTGGAAGCATCCATTTCTTCTTCTCCCGAAAACGTGGTGTTGCGATTGAACATCGACGAACTACCTGCGTACTTCGAAAAACGTGCTGCCCCGACGAAGCAACTTACCCGAGAAAAATGACGCGATCACCCGATTTCACCGTCTTTAACTTTAGTCATAGATCCGGGAGGGGCAAGACCCCATTTCATCAAAATGAAATGGGGCTCGATTCGTCGGCCTCCTATGCATTTCCGCAAGATTTATCAAATCGGGCCGTGCTACCGTGGCGTCGGTTCCTGCCCTGACATGCCGATGACCATCGAAACGAGACCCGACCCGCCCGCCTGGATCCGCTATGCAGCGAGCGTGGCGCGCGTCCACGAGTACATCCGCGCGCACCTTGACGGCCCGCTCGACCTGAACCGGCTCGCCGAAGTCGCGTGCCTGTCGCCGTATCACTGGCAGCGCGTCTATCGCGCGCTGTATGGCGAGTCGATCGTGCTGACGGTGCGGCGGATGCGGATCGTGCGCGCGTCCGAGGATCTCGTGTGCACGGCGCGGCCGATCGACGAGATCGCGCGGCGCGCGGGCTACGGTTCGACGCATGCGTTCGCGCGGGCGTTTCGCGACGCATACGGCGTGCCGCCTGCGCAGCACCGGCGCACGGGCAGCCACCGGCCCATCTATCCGTTACAACGAGGAGAGGAAGACATGTTCAAGCATGAAGTCGAGATCCGGCGGCTGCCGGAATTACACGGCTATGCGGTGGCGCACACCGGTTCGTACTTGAAGGTCGGCGACGCGTTCGCCCGGATCGGTGCGTGGGTCGGTCCGCGCGGGCTGATCGGCCCGGGCGCGAAGATGATCGGCATCTTTTACGACGATCCGGACACGACGCCCGAAGCGCAGTTGCGCGCGAAGGCGTGCTTCATGCCGGCCGACGGCGCGCCGGACATCGAACCCGCACCGCCGGTGGAGCGTGCGACGGTGGCGGGCGGCGAATACGCGGTGCTGCTGCATACGGGGCCGTACGCGGACCTGAAGACGGCGTACCAGTGGCTCTACGGCGACTGGCTGCGGCATTCGGGCCGCGAAGCCGCCGACGCGCCGCCGTTCGAGCTTTACCTCAATACGCCGATGGATGCGGCCCCGGCCGACCTGCGCACCGAGATCTACCTGCCGCTGCGCTGATCGAAAGGCCGGTGGCGACAGCCCCTGCCCTGAAACGAAGCGCGCCGGCCGGCGTTCGCACGCCGCCGGCGCGAATGCGCTGACAAACCGACTCAAGCAGCCTGCGTCCCGCACCCGGGACAGAACCGCGCGTCTGCCGCCAGTGCCGAGTGGCAGCGGCTGCAGGACTTGCCGCGTTGCGCGGTGCCGCACTGCGCGCAGAAACGCGCATCCGACGCGTTGAGCGCACCACAGCCCGCGCAGGCAAGCTGACTCAGCGGCACGTTGCCGCCGCTTTGGTCGCTTCGACTGTCGGCCGGCGCCTGCCAGCCCCAGCCGTAACGATCGCGGCCGCGCGCCTCGTGGCCGCCGTGGCCGTCCTGGCGCTGCCCGCCGTGATGCCCGCCACCGTGGCCGCTGTTGTTGCCATGTCCGCCGCCATGGCCACCGCCGTGGCCGCCCAGGAATCGTTTCAGAAAGCTCATCGCCTGTTCCTCAACGCTTGGCCTGCGCGCTGCCGAACGCCCCCGAGGACGACAGCAGCCGCAAACCGTTGGCCACGACGATCAGGCTCGCGCCCGCGTCGGCGAAGACCGCCATCCACATCGTGCCGAGCCCCGCGACCGTGAGGCCGAGAAACACGATCTTCACGCCGAGCGCGAAGCCGATGTTCTGCACCAGTACGCGATGCGTCGCACGCGACAGCCGCACGAATGCGGGAATCTTGCGCAGGTCGTCGTCCATCAGCGCGACGTCGGCCGTCTCGATCGCGGTGTCGGTGCCCATCGCACCCATCGCGAAGCCGATGTCGGCGCGTGCGAGCGCCGGTGCGTCGTTGATCCCGTCGCCGACCATCCCGACCGCCCCCGCGCCGCCGGCCGACAGTTCCTCGACCGCCGCGAGCTTGTCTTCCGGCAACTGGTTGCCGCGCGCATCGTCGATGCCGGCCTGCTGCGCAATCGCCTGCGCGGTATGCGGGTTGTCGCCGGTCAGCATCGCGGTGCGGATGCCGAGCGCATGCAGATCGGCGATCGCTTCACGGCTCGTGTCCTTGATCGTGTCGGCCACCGCGAAGATGCCGAGCACGCGCGCTTCGTCGACCAGCACCACGACGCTCTTTCCCTGCCGCTCGAGCGCATCGAGCTTCGCTTCGAGCGCCGGCGAGCAGCGCTCGAGCTCCTCGACGAGCCGGTGGTTGCCCAGCCAGTAGCGCGTGCCGTCGATCGTGCCCTGCACGCCCCGCCCGACGATCGCTTCGAAGTCCTGCACGTCGGCGAATGCCGTCGTGCCGGCGTCGCGGGCAGCCGTTGCGATCGCCTGCGACACCGGGTGATCGGAGCGCGCCGCCAGGCTCGCGCCGAGGTGCCGCACACGTGCCGCATCGGCGTCGGTTGCATGCAGGTCGAAGTCGGTCTGCACCGGCTTGCCGTGCGTGATCGTGCCGGTCTTGTCGAGCGCGAGCCACACGAGCTTGCGCCCTTCTTCCAGGTACACGCCGCCCTTCACGAGAATCCCGCGTCGTGCGGCCGCCGCGAGCCCCGACACGATCGTCACGGGCGTCGAAATCACCAGTGCGCACGGGCACGCGATCACCAGCAGCACCAGCGCGCGGTAGATCCAGTCGTGCCATGCCCCGCCCATGACGATCGGCGGCACCACCGCGACCAGCAGCGCGACCGCGAACACGATCGGCGTGTAGACGCGTGCGAACTGGTCGACGAAGCGCTGCGTCGGCGCCTTCGCACCTTGGGCTTCCTCGACCGCGTGAATGATCCGCGCGAGCGTCGAGTTCGCCGCGACGGCCGTCACGCGATAGTCGAACGAACCCGATTCGTTGATCGTGCCCGCGTACACGGCGTCGCCGGTCGTCTTTTCGACGGGCAGGCTCTCGCCGGTGATCGGCGCCTGGTTCACCGTCGAGCGGCCCGCGACGACTTCGCCGTCCAGCCCGATCCGCTCGCCCGGCTTCACGCGCACGACTGCACTGAGCGCCACCTGTGCGGCCTCGATCGTGCGCCACGACCCGTCGGCGTCCTGCACGGTCGCGGTGTCCGGCGCGAGCTGCATCAGGCCCTGGATCGCATTGCGTGCGCGGTCGAGCGACTTCGCTTCGATCAGCTCGGCGATCGTGAACAGCACCATCACCATCGCTGCTTCCGGCCACTGGCCGATCGCCATCGCGCCCGTCACCGCGATGCTCATCAGCGCGTTGATGTTCAGGTTGCCGTTGCGGATCGCGATCCAGCCCTTCTTGTACGTGGTGAGCCCGCACGCGAGCACCGCCGCGAGCGCGAGCGCCGCCGCGAGCCACACGGGCAGGCCCGCCCAGGTCGCGCCCTCGGACGCGATCGCAGCGACGCCGGCCAGCGCCAGCGGCCACCACGGCTTCGCGGGCGCGGCGGCGGCGCGGGCGGCCGGTGCGCCGGCCGTTGCCGCCTCGGGCGTCATCCCGAGCGAGCGGATCGCGCTTTCGATCGCGGGCTGGGCATCCGGCACGTGCTCGACGGTCAGCATCCGCTGCATCAGGTTGAATTCGAGCGCCGACACTTCGTTCATCCCGCCGAGCTTCTTGCGGATCAGCGTTTCCTCGGTCGGGCAGTCCATCTGCATGATCCGGAACGCGGAGCGCACGTGGCCCGACGCGGTCGCCTGCGCAACCGGCAGCGGCGCGAGCGTCAGCGCGGCAGGCGCGCAGCAATCGCCGGCCGCGTGGTCGTGGTCGTGGTCGTGGTCGTGGTCGTGGTCGTGGTCGTGGTCGTGACCGGCATGGTCGTGCGCGGCGCTGCCGTGTGCACAGGCGGCGCCATGGACATGCCCGTCGCCATGCTCGTGTGCAGCGCCATGACCCTGGTCGTGATCGTGTTCCTTGCTGCTGCCGTGGTTGCAACCAGCGCCGTGGGCATGCCCCTCTTCACGACCCGCATGCGCATGATCATGGTCATGCTCGTGGTCTTGGCTGTCGGCATGCGACTGCGCGCCGCGCGCTGCGGCGGCCTTGCCATGCGCGTGCTCGCCGGCCGTCGGCGCCGCATCGGCGACGGTGGCCGTACCCGTATCGTGCGCGTCGGCGCAGCACGGCGCGGCGCCGCCGGCATGACGGTGTCGTGGGTCGTGGGTACGCTGGGCGTCGGTCATGACAACCTCCTCAATGGCTAACGGTGTAGAGTTAACACCCTGAAGCCACTACAAGGTCAACCCTTACACGGGAGAAAGACATGAAGATCGGCGAACTGGCCAAAGCGGCCCGCTGCACACCCGAGACGATCCGTTTCTACGAGAAAGAGGGGCTGATGCCGGATGCGGAGCGCACCGACTCGAACTACCGCAACTACACCGACGTGCACGTCGAACGGCTCCGCTTCATCCGCAACTGCCGTGCGCTCGACATGGCGCACGACGAAATCCGCGCGCTGCTGCAGCTCACCGACACGCCGGCCGACCCCTGCGATTCGATCAATTCACTGCTCGACGAGCACATCGGGCACGTCGATGCGCGCCTCGCGGAACTCACGCATCTGCGCGACCAGCTCACCGAGTTGCGCCGCCAGTGCGTCGGCGAACATTCGGTCGAGGATTGCGGCATCGTGCACGGTCTCGCGACGATGGAAACCGTCGCCCCGGCCGCGAAGCGCTCTCACCTCGGCTGAAACCCTTGTGAAATATGATAGTCTGATTGAGAATAGTTATATTCTTACTAGATATTGAATAACTATTCATGCCTACCAGTCGTCCGTCCCCGCTCGCGCTGGCCGTCCTCGCGACGCTTACCGAAACGCCGATGCATCCATACGGGATGCTGCAGCAACTGAAGGCTCGCGGGTACGACGAAGTCGTCAACGTGCGTCAGCGCACCAGCCTTTACCAGACGATCGACCGGCTGCTGCGCGACGGGATGATCGCCGTGCACGACACCGAGCGCGACGGCGCGTTTCCGGAGCGCACGCTGTATGCGCTGACCGAGGCCGGGCACACGGCCGGGCAGGCGTGGCTGCATGCGCTGCTCGCGGAGCCCGCGCGTGAATTCCCGGCGTTCGGCGCCGGTCTCGCGTTCCTGCCGCTGCTCGACGCCGAAGATGCCCGCCACCAGCTCGAGCTTCGAATCACGCGGCTCGACGCGGAGCGCGAGCGCCTCGAAACGCTGCGCGCCACCGCGCAGGCCGACCAGGTGCCGCGCCTGTTCCTGCTGCAGAACGAGCATGCGCTCGTGCTGCTCAATGCCGAACTCGACTGGGCGCGCAGCGTCGTCGAACACCTGAAGATCGGCGCGCTGCGCTGGGTGGACGGCTGACGCGTTACGCTGGCCGGCTCCCGCCGGCAACGTGCATCGCCCTGATCAAAGCACCTTGCCGGGATTCAGGATGTCGAGCGGATCCAGCGCGGCCTTCAGGCGTCGCATCAATCCGATTTCCGCGTCGCTGCGCGTATACGCGAGATAAGCGCGCTTGAGCACGCCGATCCCGTGTTCGGCCGACACCGACCCGCCCATATCGCGCACCACCGCGTACACGCAGTGATCGAGTGCATCGACGTCCGCGTCGGTCATCCCGGCCAGCGACACGCCGATATGCACGTTGCCGTCGCCGACATGACCGAAGAACAGGCACGTGACGTCCGGCCAGCGGGCCCGCAACGCCGCCTCGCAGCGCTCGGCGAACGCGCCGAGCTCGCCCGTCGGCAGGCTCACGTCGAAGTTGACGAGATGCGGCAGCGCGTCGATCGCGAGGCCTTCGCGCAGCGTCCACAAGTCGCGCGCCTGCCGCTCCGACGTCGCGAGCACCGCATCCTCCACGAGCCCCGCGTCGAACCCTGCCGCGAGGCCGGTTTCCAGCGCCCGGTGCGCGTCGCCGCCCGGTGCGCTCGTCGCGCATTCGATCAGTACCGCGAAGCCGTCGTCGCCGGCGAACGGCGCCGAAACGCCCGGCGTATGACGCGCGACGTAGTCGTAGAACGCCGGCCACATCGCCTCGAAACTGACGACCTCCGGCAACATGCGCACGCGGTTCCACAGCGCGACCACCGCGTCGTAGTCGCGCACGCGGCAGAGCGCCGTGGCCGGTGCGGCCAGCAACGGATGCAGCCGCAGCACCGCGCGCGTGACGACACCGAGCGTCCCTTCGCTGCCGATGAACAGCTGCTTGAGGTCGTAGCCCGCATTGTTCTTCAGCATCCGGTTCATCGACGACACGACCGTGCCGTCCGCCAGCACCGCCTCGAGCCCGAGCACCTGCTCGCGCATCATCCCGTAGCGGATCGCCCGCGTGCCGCCCGCGTTGGTCGCGAGCATGCCGCCGATCTGGCATGAGCCGCGCGCGCCGAGATCGACGCCGAACGTGAAACCCGCCGCTTCCGCGGCTTCCTGCACCGTCTGCAGCGGCGTCCCGGCGCGCACGGTCATCGTGCCGGCCGCCGCGTCGAGTGCCTCGATGCCCGCGAGGCGTTCCATCGACAGCACCACCTCGCCGCCCAGCGCGACCGCGCCGCGCGCGAGCCCCGTCAGGCCGCCCTGCGGCACGACCGGCTGGCCGAGACGCGTGCACAGCGCAAGGGTGCGCGACACGTCGTCGATGCTGCGCGGGCGCACCAGCGCGCGCGGCCGCGCGCCGGCCGGCTCGTTGTACGCGGTGAAATAACGCGGATCGATGTCGGCCGATCGCGTGACGAGCGCATCGCCCAGTTCGGCGACGAGCACGGCTTCGAGCCCGTCACCGGGCAGCGGCGCGCCGCCCTGATCGCTACCCGTGGCGGCCGTGTTCCGGTTCTGCATCGCGCGGCCCGCTTACTTCGCCGAGATGTCGATGTCGCCGAAGTACTTCAGGCCGAGCGTCTTCACCGTGCCGTCCGCCTTCAGCTTGTCGATCGCCGCATCGAGTTTCGCCTTCAGCGCGCTGTCGCCTTTACGCAGCCCGAATGCGATGCCGTTGCCGAGGATCTTGTCGTCGCGCACCGGCTGGCCGACGAACGAAAACCCCTTGCCGTCCGGACGCGACAGGAAGCCGCGCTGGCCAGACGGTGCGAGCACGAGCGTCGCGTCGAGACGGCCGGACACGAGGTCCGCGTACGCCTGGTTCTGGTCCTGATACGCGACGACCGTGACGCCGGCCGGCTCCCAGTGCGCCTTCGCGAAGGTTTCCTGGATCGACGCCTGCAGCACGCCGACGCGCTTGCCCTTCAGCGATTCCGGCGTCGGCAGCAGGCCGCTGCCGGTGCGTGCGATCAGCTGGGTCGGCACGCGATAGATGATCGTCGTGAAGTCGATCGCCTGGCGCCGCTGCTCGGTCGCGTTCATCGCCGAGTTGATTGCGTCGAACTTGCGGCCCTGCAGCGCGGGAATCAGGCCGTCGAACGACGTCTCGACCCATTTGCACGACAGCTTCGCCGTCTGGCAGACGGCATTGCCGACGTCGACGTCGAAGCCCTGCAGATCGCCGTTCGGCGCTTTCGATTCGAACGGCGGGTATTGCGCCTCGAGGCCGAAGCGCAGTGTCTGCGCGTCGGCGAGCGCCGCGCCCGAGCCGATGGCGCACGCGAGTGCGAACGCGAGTTTCAAGGGGGCCGTGTGCTTCATCGTGATCTCCTGTGTCTGGTCGGTGCGACGATCCCGTCGCCGGAAGCCCGTCGCCTGTTTCCGTACGGGCCTTACAGCGAACGCAGCCGCCGCGCGCCTTCGATCAGCGTCGCGTCGTCCTTCGAAAAACTGAGCCGGATCACGCCGGCGTCGGTGCCGTCGGTATAGAACGCCGACAGCGGAATCGTCGCGACGCGCGCGTCGCGGATCAGGCGCAGCACGAAATCGCTGTCGCTTTCGTCCGAGAAGTGCCGGAAGCGCGCGAGCATGAAGAACGAGCCTTCGCTCGGCAGCAGCTCGAAACGCGAATCGGCCAGCTCGCGCGCGAGCAGGTCGCGCTTGGCCTGGTAGAACGCCGACAGGCCGAGATAGCTGTCCGGCCGCGCGAGGATCTCCGCGAACGCGACCTGCATCGGCGTGTCGGCCGCGAACACCATGAACTGGTGCACCTTGCGGATCTCGTCCATCAGCTCGGCCGGCGCAAGGCAATAGCCGACCCGCCAGCCCGTCACGTGGAACGACTTGCCGAACGACGACACGATCACGCTGCGCTCGGCCAGCTCGCGATGGCGCGCCATGCTCTGGTGCTGCGCGCCGTCGAACACGACATGCTCGTAGACCTCGTCGGACAGGATCACGATGCCGGTATCGCGCGTGAGCTGCGCGAGCCGCTCGAGATCGTCGGCCGAGAACACGGTCGCGGTCGGGTTGTGCGGCGTGTTGACGATGATCATCCGCGTGCGCGGGTTGATCGCCGCGGCGACTTCGTCCCAGTTCACGCGGAAATGCTCGGGCGACAACTTGATCGCCACCGGCGTCGCGCCCTGCAGCCGCACGATCGGCGCATAGCTGTCGAACGACGGCTCGAAGTAGATCACCTCGTCGCCCGGATGCACGAGCGCGCTGATCGCCGCGTAGAGCCCTTCGCTCGCGCTGGCGATCACCGTGATCTCGGTGGCCGGGTCGTAGCGCGTGCCGTACAGCGCCTCGGTCTTCTCGGCGAGCCGCTCGCGCAGCGCCATGACGCCGGCCATGGGCGCGTACTGGTTGTGCCCGTCGCGCATCGCGCGTGCAACGCCTTCGACGAGCGCCGGATCGGGCGCGAAATTCGGCGCACCCTGCGACAGGTTCAACGCATCGTGGCGGGCAGCCAGTTGGCCGATCACCGTGAAGATCGTCGTCCCGACGTCGGGCAATTTCGAGCGGGGCGCGGTGGCGCTTCGCATGACTCCTCCTTCTGATGTCCTTCGGGCGGCCGCGCGCGACGCGCACGGCCTGCATCCGTCGCACGATTTAGCCCGAGCCAATATCGGTGGACAATCGAAAGTTCGTCATGGCGGCCATGCATTTTTCTCATGGCTCGCCGAGAGGAGCACGCAGCGGCAAGGCTTGACTGCCAGGCAGACATGCGACTCAGGCATTTCCTCTAGGGGATTTACCGGCCGGCCGCCGCCAGGTAGGCGAGCAGCACGGCCCGCAGTTCGTCGCGCAGCGCGGCGATGTCGAACGCGGGCCCGAGCGTCAGCAACGCCTGCGAAAGGCCGCCGTAGCAGATCGTGTGCGCCATCCGCGCGAGCCCGTCGAGCCGCGCGGCCGGCGGCGGATCGGCCGCGTGCGCGAGCGCGTCGCGCCACAGCGCGACGTACGCGTCGTAATGCCGACGATAGGCGGTGAGCGGCGACACCTGCCGCTCCAGCGCGAAGAGCGCGCCCCACAGCGCCGCGTCGGCGCCGATCGCCTCGACCTGCAGGTCGACGAGCGCGGCGGCCAGTTCGGCCCGTGGCGCGCCGTGCAGCCGCTGCACGGTGTCGCGCAGCCGGTCGGCCAGCGCCAGCACGTGCCGGTGGATGCAGAGTGCCGCGAGGCTCTGCTTGTCGCCGAAATATTCGTAGAAGGTGCCGATGCTCACGCCCGCGACCGCCGCGATCTCGCGGATCGTCGCCTTCGCATAGCCGCGTTCGAGCAAAAGCTGAACGAACGCCTGCTGCAGCGCATCGGAACTCGCCTGCGCGCGCGACTGGCGCGGCCGGCGGCGCAAGGCGGGCGCGGGTTGCGCCGCCGGCTGGCCGGGCGGCGCCGGAACCTGAACATGTCGCGGCGGCATATTTGCTACTCTGGAAATCAGCAGGGAATGCGTTTTACCGGGGGCCGGAGCCGGCGCCGAAGCGTCATCCGTGCGGCATGACGCCGGCCGCCCGCGAAGCATGAGACCGGAGACACCTCGATGACCGAATCGACTCACGCCGTCACGAACCAGTTCGACGAACTGGTCGACTATAACCTCTTCACGACGGACATCGCGCTGCGCGACGCGCTCACCCGCGCGGGCGCCGACTGGGCCGTGCCGCAGCTCGACGCCTACGGCGCTCGGCTAGGCAGCGCCGACACCGCACGGCTCGCCGACGAAGCGAACCACCACACGCCGGAACTGCACACTTTCGACCGGCGCGGCCGGCGCATCGACCGCGTCGACTTCCACCCGGCCTGGCACGCGCTGCTCGGCCAGTACCGCCGCGAAGGCTTCGTGTCGCTCGCGTTCCGCGACACGCGCCGCGGCCGCTGGGCTGCGACGGCCGCCGGCTTCTACCTGCACGGCCAGATCGAGGCCGGCACGCTGTGCCCGGCGACGATGACGCAGGCCGCGATTCCCGTACTGCAGAAGGAGCCCGCGCTGTGGGACCTGCTGCGCGACAAGCTCTACAGCGACGACTACGATCCACGCGACGTGCCGGTCGCCGACAAGCGCTCGATCTGGTTCGGCATGGGCATGACCGAGAAACAGGGCGGCTCCGACGTGCGCGCGAACACGACGCTCGCGACCGCCGTCGGCGCGGGCGGACGCGGCGGCGAATACCGGCTGCGCGGCCACAAGTGGTTTTTCTCGGCGCCGATGTGCGATGCGCACCTCGTCGTCGCGCGCACCGAAGCCGGCAGCCCTTCGTGCTTCTATGTACCGCGCTGGCGGCCGGACGGCACGAAGAACACGGTCGAGATCCAGCGGCTGAAGGACAAGGTCGGCAACCGCAGCAACTCGAGCAGCGAGATCGAGCTGAACGACGCGTGGGGCATCATGCTCGGCGACGAAGGCCGCGGCATTCCGACCATCATCGAGATGGCCACCTACACGCGGCTGAACTGCGTGCTCGGCAGCGCGGCGATGCTGCGCCAGGGCGTCGTGCAGGCGATCGCGTACACGCGCCAGCGCCACGCGTTCGGCCGCGCGCTCGCCGAGCAGCCGCTGATGCGCACCGTGCTCGCCGATCTCGCGCTCGAAAGCGAAGCGGCGCTGTCCCTCTCGATGCGCCTCGCCGACGCGTTCGAGCGCGACGACTCGCCGCGCGAACGCGCATGGAAGCGCATCGTCACGCCGGCCGCGAAATTCTGGGTGTGCAAGCGCGCGGTCGAGCTGACTGGCGAGGTGATGGAAGTGTTCGGCGGCAACGGCTACGTCGACGACGGCCCGATTGCGCGGCTATTCCGCGAGGCGCCCGTCAACTCGATCTGGGAAGGCTCGGGCAACGTGATGTGCCTCGACGTGCTGCGCGCGATATCGCGCGAGCCCGACGCGGCCGCCGCGCTGTTTACCGAACTCGCCGATCTCGGCGCGGGCGAACCGCGCATCCGCGCGGCGCTCGATGCGCTGCGCGCGATGCTCGCGGCGCCGGCCGACACGCTCGAGGCATCGGGCCGCGTGTTCGCGCAGCGGCTCGCGGTGGTCGCGCAAGCCTGCCTGCTGCGCCGCGATGCGCCGGCGCCCGTTGCCGACGCATTCGTCGCGACGCGGCTTGCCGCGCCCGACTGGGGCCGCATCGCGGGCGGCTTCGATCCGCACGCGATCGACGTCGCCGCGCTGCTGCAGCGCGCGTACCCGGCCTGATGCCGTTTCGGACAACGCAATACGACCCAGTTCGCCTTCGATCGCCCGCCCGGAGTTCCGATGAACCTCGTCGCCGCCCTTGATCGCGCCGCCCGTGCGACGCCCGACCAGCCGTTCCTCGTCAGCGAATCCGCGACGATCACCTATGCTGCCGCTCGCGAGCGCTCGCACCGCGCGGCGGCCGTGCTGAGCGCGCTCGGCATCGCGGCCGGCGACCGTGTCGCCGCGATGTGCTTCAACACGCCGGCGTTCGTCGACCTGATGTTCGGCGCGTGGCGGCTCGACGCGACGCTCGTGCCGGTCAACCACAAGCTGCAGGCGCCGGAAGTCGACTACGTGCTCGAACACAGCCGCAGCAAGGCGCTGCTGTTCGACGTCGCGCTCGCGCCAGTGGTCGAACGCCTCGTGCATCCCGCGCGGCGGCTCGTGACCGAAGGCGAACTCGACGGCGTGCCGTGCTTCGACACGCTGTGCGCGACGATGGACGGCCTCGCGGGCATCGAGCCTGCCGACGGCGACATCGCGCAGATCCTCTATACGTCGGGCACGACCGGCTACCCGAAAGGTTGCGTGCACAGCCACCGCACGGTGACGCTCGCGGCAATGCAGGCGGCGCTCGCGACCGGCATCGGCCGCCACGAGCGCACGCTGATGGCGATGCCGATCTGGCATTCGTCGCCGCTCAACAACTGGTTCGGCGGCACGTTGTACGCGGGCGGCACCGTCGTGCTGCTGCGCGAATACCATCCGCTGCGGTTCCTGCAGACTATCGAGCGCGAGCGCGTGACGCTGTATTTCGGTGCGCCGGTGTCGTACCTGCTGCCCCTCGACACGGTCGACGGCTTCGCGGCGTTCGACCTGTCGAGCGTGCGCGCCTGGCTGTACGGCGGCGGCCCGATCGGCCCCGCACAGGCCGAACGTCTCACGCGTGCGTATCGCAGCGATGCGTTCTTCCAGGTGTACGGCATGACGGAAGCAGGCCCGGCCGGCACGACGCTGTATCCGGACGAGCAGATCGCGAAGGCCGGTTCGATCGGCCGCACCGGCGGCCCGGGCGTCGACCTGCGCGTCGTGCGGATGGACGGCCTCGACGCGCAGCCGGGCGAGACCGGCGAGATCTGGCTGAAGACCGACAGCATGATGCTCGGCTATCTCGACGATGCGGCCGCAACGCGCGCCGCGTTCGCGCCGCACGGCTGGTATCGCACCGGCGACATCGCGCGAATCGATCAGGATGGCTACCTGTTCATCGTCGACCGGCTGAAGGACATGATCGTGACGGGCGGCGAGAACGTCTATTCGAAGGAAGTGGAGGACGTGCTCGGCGCGCACCCGGACATCGCCGAGGCGGCCGTCGTCGGCGTCCCGCATCCCGATTGGGGCGAGACGGTCGCGGCGCACGTGGTACTGCGCGCGGGCACCGTGCCCGACGCGGAAGCGCTGCGCGCGTTCTGCGGCGAGCGCCTCGCCGCGTACAAGATCCCGCGCGAATTCACGTTCGCGCAGGCGCTGCCGCGCACGCCGACGGGCAAGCTGCAGAAGTTCCTGCTGCGCGTGCGTCGCGAATAGCCGCTCGAGCGGCCGCGGCAAAAGAAAAAGCCACCCGGCCCGACGGCCCGGTGGCTTGTTCCTGACCGGCGGGGCAGCGACATGCGCCCCCGCCCGTTCGTCACGTCACAGGCTGCTTACTTCCCGCCGATGCTCTTCAGCGGCTTCCACTCGCCCTTCTCGACCTTGTACATCGTGATGCCGCCGTTCTTCAGGTCGCCCTTCGCGTCGTACGCGACGTGCGTCGACGTCACGCCGGCCATGTCGGTCTTCGCGAGCACCGGCAGGTACTTCGCCGGATCGGTCGAATCGGCCTTCTTCATCGCGTTGAACAGCGCCATCGCACCGTCGTACGCATACGGCGAGTATGTCTGCACGTCTTCGCCGAAGCGCTTCTTGTACTTGTCGGCGTACGTCTTGCCGCCCGGCATTTCTTCCAGCGGCAGGCCTGCCAGCGAAGCGATCGTGCCGTCGGCCGCGGTGCCCGCGATCTTCAGGAACGTCGGCGTCTTCACCATTTCGCCGCTCATCAGCGGGGCGGTGATGCCGAGCGTCTTCATCTGCTTGACCATCGGTGCCGCCTGCGAATCCGCGCCGCCGTAGTAGACGAGATCCGGCTTCGCCGCCTTCAGCTTGGTCAGGATTGCCTTGAAGTCGACAGCCTTGTCGTTCGTGAATTCGCGGTCGACGATCGTCGCGCCGCCGGCCTTCGCGGCCTTCTCGAACTGGTCGGCGAGACCCTGGCCGTAGGCCGTGCGGTCGTCGACGATCGCGATCTTCTTCATGCCGAGATCCTTCGACGCGAACGTGCCCGCCACCGAGCCCTGCTGCGTGTCGGACGTCATCATGCGGAAGGTCGTCTTGTAGCCCTGCTGCGTGTATTCCGGTGCGGTCGCCATCGCGATCTGCGGAATGCCCGCGTTCGCGTAGATGCGCGAAGCCGGAATCGTCGTGCCCGAGTTGAAGTGGCCGAGCATGCCCTTGATGCCGTCGTCGACGAGCTTCTGCGCGACCGTCGTGCCGGTGCGCGGGTCAGCCTGGTCGTCCTGCGTGTCGAGCACGAACTTCACCGGCTTGCCGCCGATCTTCGGGCTCGTCGCGTTGAAATCCTCGATCGCGAGCGCGATCCCGTTCTGCATATCCTTGCCGTAGTGCGCCTGCGCGCCCGTCATCGGCCCTGCGTAACCGATCTTCACGTCATCCGCATGGGCCGTCCCCGCCAGCGACATGACCGCGACGAACGTCGCGCCTGCCAGCTTTTTCATCGTGTGTTGCATAGCATCTCCTTGGTACCAGGGTAAATGGAGCGGCTTCGGGATCGCCTAGCCGCTTCCTTTGTTTGATCCGAACGGCAAGGATGATCAGCCGATCGTCATCAAATTCGCATTGCCGCCCGCCGCGGCCGTGTTCACGCTCACCGAGCGCTCCGTCAGCAGCCGTTCCAGCGCGTAATCTTCCGCATCGCCGTTCTCGAACGCGCCCACCGACACGCCCTGCACCGACACGATCGGGCCCGGCCGCTGCGCGACGTCCTTCACGAGCGTCTGCAGTTCGTCGCTGTCGCCTTCGAACAGCACCGCGTCGAACGGCGCGTCGGCCTGCTTGCGCACGGTCGCGTGAGCCTTCAGCGATGCCGGCAGCGCGGCAACCAGCGCCTCGCCGGCCGCACCCGCGAACAGCGCGCGGTTACCGGTCGCCAGCACCGCCGCGAACTGCGCGCGCGCACCGCCCGGCGTCGCCGCGACACACAACACCGTGCCGCGCGGGCCGAGTGTATACGTGTTTCGCTCGCCCGTCGGACCGGTCAGCACCGCGGTTGCGCCGGCCGGCACCTGCGCCAGGTAGCCATCGCAACGTGCCGCCAGTGCCGGCTCGCGCTGCTCGATCAGCCAGTCGCGCAGCGTCGTGAGCGCCGCCGCCGGATTGCCGCGTGCATCACCTTCCACCGCGCCGTCCGCGATCAGCGTCTGCGCGAGCGAACGCGGCAGACCCGACGGCCGCGTCGCGAGCAGGCGCTGCAGGTACAGCGCGCCGCCGGCCTTCGGGCCCGTGCCCGACAGCCCTTCGCCGCCGAACGGCTGCACGCCGACCACCGCGCCGATCACGTTGCGGTTCACGTAGATGTTGCCGACGTGTGCATTCGAGATCACGTGGGCGATCGTCTCGTCGATCCGCGTGTGGATGCCGAGCGTCAGCCCGTAGCCGGTCGCGCGGATCTGCTCGAGCAGTTTGTCGAGCTGGCTGCGGCGGTAGCGCACCACGTGCAGCACGGGGCCGAACACTTCGCGCTTCAACTCGTCGATGCTGCCGATCTCGATCAGCGTCGGCGGCACGAACGTGCCATGCGCGCAGGCTTCCGGCGCAGGCAGTTGCGTGACCGGGTGGCCCTTGTCCTTCATCGCCTCGACGTGCGTGTCGATCGTCTGCTTCGCTTCGGCATCGATCACCGGGCCGACGTCGGTCGACAGCCGGTCGGGGTTGCCGAGCGCCAGCTCGTGCATCGCGCCCTTGAGCATCGTCAGCGTGCGGTCCGCAACGTCGTCCTGCAGACACAGAACGCGCAGCGCCGAACACCGTTGACCGGCCGAGTCGAACGACGACTGCATCACGTCCGCGACGACCTGCTCCGCGAGCGCCGACGAGTCGACGATCATCGCGTTCTGGCCGCCCGTTTCGGCGATCAGCGGAATCGGCTTGCCGTCCGGGTCGAGGCGCGCGGCGAGCGTCTTGTTGATCAGCCGCGCGACTTCGGTCGAACCGGTGAACATCACCGCGCGGGTACGCGCGTCGGCTACCAGCGCCGCGCCGACGGTCTCGCCGGTGCCCGGCAGCAGTTGCACCGCACCGGCCGGCACGCCGGCCTCGCGCAGCAGGCGCACGGCCTGGGCAGCGATCAGCGGCGTCTGTTCGGCCGGCTTCGCGAGCACCGTGTTGCCGGCGGCCAGTGCCGCGGCCACCTGGCCCATGAAGATCGCGAGCGGGAAGTTCCACGGGCTGATACAGACCACGGGGCCCAGCGGGCGGTGCGTGTCGTTCGAGAACTCGTCGCGGATCTGTGCGGCGTAGTAGCGCAGGAAGTCGACCGCTTCGCGGATCTCGGCGATCGCGTTCGGCAGCGATTTGCCGGCTTCGCGCACGATCAGGCCCATCAGCGTGTGCATCTGCGCTTCGAGCAGGTCGGCCGCGCGCACCAGGCAATCGGCGCGGGCATCGACCGGCGTCGCCTGCCAGATCGGCGCGGCGGCCACCGCGTGCGCGAGCGCCGCGCTCACGTGTTCGGCCGTCGCTTCGCTGACCGTGCCGACCAGGTCGCGCTGGTCGGCCGGGTTGCGCACGTCGCGGGCCGGCGCGTCGGCGAGCGTGTCATCGGCGAGCATCGGCGCCGCACGCCACGGGAAATGCGCACTCGCGAGCAGCGCGGACGACAACGACGCGAGACGGTGTTCGTTCGACAGGTCGAGGCCCATCGAGTTGGGACGCTCGTCGCCGTACAGGTTCCGCGGCAGCGGGATCTTCGTATGCGGCGCGCCAAGCGGCACGACCTTCGATGCCTCGTCGACCGGATCGGCGACCAGCTCTTTCACCGACACGGACTTGTCCGCAATGCGGTTCACGAACGACGTGTTCGCGCCGTTCTCGAGCAGGCGGCGCACCAGGTACGCGAGCAGCGTCTCGTGCGTGCCGACCGGCGCGTACACGCGGCACGGGCGGTTCAGCTTGTCGCGGCCGGTGACTTCCTCGTACAGCGGCTCGCCCATCCCGTGCAGGCACTGGAATTCGTACTGGCCCGGGTAGTAGTTCTGGCCCGCGAGCTGGTAGATCGCGGCCAGCGTGTACGCGTTGTGCGTCGCGAACTGCGGATACACGGCATCCGGCGCCGCGAGCAGCTTCTTCGCGCACGCGAGGTACGACACGTCCGTGTAGATCTTGCGCGTGTAGACCGGATAGCCTTCGAGGCCGTCGACCTGCGCACGCTTGATCTCGGTATCCCAGTACGCGCCCTTCACGAGGCGGATCATCAGGCGGTGACGGCTGCGGCGCGCGAGATCGATCAGGTAGTCGATCACGAACGGGCAGCGCTTCTGGTAGCCCTGCACGACGAAGCCGATGCCGTTCCAGCCTGCGAGATCCGGATCGAAGCACAGCGCCTCGAGCAGGTCGAGCGACAGTTCGAGGCGGTCGGCTTCTTCGGCATCGATGTTCAGGCCGATGTCGTAGCGGCGCGCGAGCAGTGCGAGCGCGCGCACGCGCGGCAGCAGCTCGCTCATCGTGCGGTCCTGCTGCGAGCGCGAGTAGCGCGCGTGCAGCGCCGACAGCTTGATCGAGATGCCCGGGCCTTCGTAGATGCCGCGGCCGCCGGCTGCCTTGCCGATCGCGTGGATCGCCTGTTCGTACGACGCGTAGTAGCGCTGCGCGTCCTCTTCGGTCGTTGCCGCTTCGCCGAGCATGTCGTACGAGTAGCGGAAGCCGCGCGCTTCGTACTTGCGGCTGTTCGCCAGCGCTTCGGAAATCGTCTCGCCGGTGACGAACTGCTCGCCCATCAGGCGCATCGCCATGTCGACGCCCTTGCGGATCAGCGGCTCACCGCCGCGGCCGATCAGGCGCGTCAGCGCCGACGACAATCCGGCTTCGCTGTTGGTCGTCACGAGCTTGCCGGTGATCATCAGCCCCCACGTGGCCGCGTTCACGAACAGCGACGGCGCGTGGCCGACGTGCGAGCGCCAGTCGCCCTTGCTGATCTTGTCGCGAATCAGCGCATCGCGGGTCGCGCGATCGGGAATGCGCAGCAGCGCTTCGGCGAGGCACATCAGCGCGACGCCTTCCTGGCTCGACAGCGAGAACTCGTGAATCAGCCCTTCGACGCCGCCGCCGGAGCTCTTCTCGCGCAGCGCCTCGACGAGCTTCGTCGCGAGCGCCTGCACGTCCGCCTGCAGGTTCGCGGGCAGGCGCGCCTGGCCGAGCAGGAACGGCACGCATTCCGGCTCGGGGCGGCGATACGCGGCAGTGATCGCCGCGCGCAGCACCGATTGCGGCTGCACGTTCTGTGCGAACTCGAGGAACGGATGCGGCGAGTTGTCGTCGTCGCCGTCCGCGGACTGACCATCGGCGAGCTCCGTCACGCCGCTGTGGCCCGACAGTTCGGGCGGCAACTGGCCGTGCTCGATCCGCTCGAGATACGCGAAGATCGCCTGCTTGATCAGCCAGTGGGGAGTGCGCTCGAGACGCGCGGCGGCGTCCTTGAGGCGCGAGCGGAGAAGGTCGTCGACTTTGACGCCGAGAGTCGTGCTTGCCATGGTGGGTTCGTGCGCCGGTGCGAGCCCGGCAATGTGGTGTGAGAGGATGCGCGAAATCCTACGGCACGCAATAAAAAGGTGCAACCAAATTACGAGATGGGTTGCACCCTCAGGTTACTCAATATAATCAGCCACTTATGCGGTTGCAACCTAGGAGTTGCCCGTGGTCGGAGGCTCGGTGTTTTCCCTGATCGGGCAGGTTTGACACGCGTGCGCAACCTTCGGCGCGCGTCGCGGCGGACGAAAACGGGTTGCACTGGGTATGGCGGGAGGTGCGGCGCCCGGGCGCGGCGGGCGGCAAGAGACGGTTCGGGGGTACCCGGCCGGGCGGCCGGCCGGGGGTGCAACGCAGCGGCACGCAGCACGGCTGCCGCATGCCGCTCAGCTCAGATATCCAGCGGATCGACCTCGACGCTCCATCGCAGCACGCCCTTCAGCGCGCGCAGCTCAGGCTGCCATGCGCGCAGCGCATGCTGCAACGCCGCCCGCGATGCGCTTTCGAGCAGCAACTGCGCGCGATGCACGTTCGCGACCTTGACGATCGTCATCGGCACCGCGTCGTAGACCGTCACGCGATCGGCGCCCGGCAGCCCCGGCAACGCGGCCGCGGCTTGCAGCAGGAACGCGAGCGCGGCGTCCAGCGTGCGCCCTTCGGCGCGCAGCAACGCCTGGTAGACGAATGGCGGCAGGTGCGCGTCGCGGCGCTCGCCGAGCGTCGAATTCGCGAAGCCGACGTAATCCTGCCGCCCGAGCGCGTGGTACAGCGCGTGACGCGGGTAACGTGTCTGCACGAGCACTTCGCCGGGCAGCCCGGCGCGGCCCGCGCGGCCGCTCACCTGCATCAGCTGTGCGAACAGCCGTTCGCTCGCGCGGAAGTCGTGCGAGAACAGCGCGGTGTCGGCATTGAGCACGCCGACGAGCGACACGCGCTGGAAGTCGTGCCCCTTCGCGATCATCTGCGTGCCGACGAGGATATCGACCTCACCCGCATGCACGTCGGAAAAGAGCGCCTGGGCGCTTCCCTTGCGGCGCGTGCTGTCCGCGTCGATCCGCAGCACGCGCGCGCCCGGCACGGCTTCGGCGAGCGCCTCCTCGATCCGTTGCGTGCCGCGCCCGAGCGGCGCGATGTCGACGTTGCCGCACTCGGGGCACGACCGCGGAATGCGCGATTCCCAGCCGCAGTGATGGCAGCGCAACGCGTGCTCGGGCTTGTGCAGCACGACGTACGCGCTGCAGCGCGGGCAGCCGGCGACCCAGCCGCAGGCGTCGCACGCGAGCTGCGGCGCATAACCGCGCCGGTTCAGGAACACGAGGCTCTGTTCGCCGCGCTCGAGCCGCGCCTTCAGCGCCGCGACGAGCGGCCCCGACAGCCCGCCCATCGACGCGCGCCCGCGGCGCCGCTCCTCTTCGAGGTCGATCAGCCGCACGGTCGGCAGCGTCGCGTCGGCCACTGCGCGACGCGACAGCGTGAGCCGCGTGTAGCGGCCCTGCTCGGCCTGCCACCAGCTTTCGAGCGACGGCGTCGCCGAGCCGAGCACGACCGTGATGCCGAGCTGCTTCGCGCGCCACACGGCGAGATCGCGCGCCGAATAGCGCAGCCCTTCCTGCTGCTTGTAAGCGGGCTCGTGCTCCTCGTCGACGACGATCAGCGCGAGCGTCGGCATCGACGCGAGCACCGCGAGGCGCGTGCCGAGCACGATCCGCGCGCGGCCCGTGTGCGCGGCGAGCCAGTTGCGCGCCCGCTCGCCCTCGGCGAGCCCGCTGTGCAGCGTGACGATCGCGTCGTCGGCGAGCGCCCCCGCGAAGCGCGCGCGAAACGCGGCTTCGAACTGCGGCGTCAGGTTGATTTCGGGAACGAGCACGAGCGCCTGCGCATCCGGCCGCGCGTCGAGCAGCGACGCGAGCGCATGAAGATAGACCTCGGTCTTGCCGCTGCCCGTCACGCCGTGCAGCAGGAACGGCGCGAAGCCCTGCGCGGCGCGGATCGCGTCGAGCGCTTCGGCCTGCTGGTCCGTGAGCGCCGGCGGCACAGTTCGTCCACCGGCTGCCAACAGGTTATCCACAGCTTTGGGCACAGGCGCATCGGCCCAGCCGATCTCCTCGACGTCGACCCAGCCGCGCGCCGCCCAGTCGTCGAGCGTGGCCGCCGCCTTCGGGTGCAGCGCGCGCGCGTCGGGCAGCGCCAGCGAGCCGGTGTCGACCAGCGCCTGCGCGAGCCGCCGCAGCGCGGCCCCGCGTGCGGGCAACGCATCGGGCAGCGCCGCGCGGCCGGCTTCCGTCGGCCGGTAACGCACCTCGGGCGCGAGCAGCCGCCCCCAGCGCCCGGCATCGCGCAGCGCCTGCGGCAACGCCGGCAGCGCGACCTCGCCACGCCCGCGCTGGTAGTAGTCGGCGGCGAACGACACGAGCGCGAGCCAGTCCGGCGACAACGGCGGCAGGTCGGCGCAGATCGCGTCGATCGCGCGCAGCCGCGACGGTGGCACGTCGGTGTGAGTCGTCACTTCGCAGACGAGCCCGACGGCCTGCCGCTTGCCGAACGGCACCTGCACGAGCGTGCCGGGCCCGGGCGCCGGTTGCGCGTCGCAGCGGTAGTCGAACAGCGTGGCGAGCGGATGGTCGAGCGCGACGCGCAGATAGGTGCCGCTCATCCCGGCGCTCCGGCAGCGGCATGCGCCGCATGGGCATGGACGGCCGACATCCGCGCCCGCAGCGGGGCAGCAAACTTAAAGTAAAACTTCAGATTCGGCGCTAAGTTTTGGATTCGCATTAGGAATCGCCGTATACCCTGCCCAGCCTGTGGATAACTTTGTTGAGAACTCGCCGCTCACGGGCCGCAACGCACGCGGGGCCGCGCTTTGCGCTGATTTTCGCCGCTTGTTGCGGTGTCCCGCGGAGCCTTATTCCATAAGGCTGCTATTCAAATTACCGAACCATAGCGAGACAAATTGACCGATACAGGGCTCTACCGCGCTGCAACGTGGAAATTGTGTATAAGTCAAGTCTTGACAAGCACTGAATCGGCAACCGGTGCGGGGTTGCGCCCTGTTTAGTGCCGATAGCGAAACGCTGTCACGCCGCAGTGCAGCATGACAGCGCTTGCGTTCAGCCGGCGGCTCCGCTACGGATCGCACGGCTGTGGCTATGCACTTCGTCGACGAGTTCGGCGACGTGATCGGGCGACGTGAATTGCGAAATGCCGTGCCCGAGGTTGAATACGTGGCCCGGATGGTTGCCATAGCTGTCGAGCACCGCGCGCGCCTGCTCGCGCACCGCGGCCGGCGGCGCAAACAGGATCGTCGGGTCGAGGTTGCCCTGCAGCGCGACCTTGCCCGCGACGCGTTCGCGTGCCTTGCCGAGGTTGACCGTCCAGTCGAGCCCGACCGCGTCGACGCCGGTCGCCGCGATCTCCTCGAGCCACAGCCCGCCGCCCTTCGTGAACGTGATCACCGGCACGCGCTCGCCGTCGTGCTCGCGCTTGAGCTGCGACACCACGCGGCGGATGTAGTCCAGCGAGAAGCGCTGGTACGCGCCGTCGGCCAGCGCGCCGCCCCATGTATCGAAGATCATCACGGCCTGGGCGCCCGCTTCGATCTGTGCGTTCAGGTACGCGGCCACCGCCTGCGCGTTCACGTCGAGGATCCGGTGCATCAGGTCGGGGCGCGAATACGCCATCGACTTCACCGTGCGGAAATCGTCCGACCCGCCGCCTTCGACCATGTAGCACGCGAGCGTCCACGGGCTGCCCGAAAAGCCGATCAGCGGCACGCGCTGGCGGCCCTGGCCGTCGGTGAGCGCGCGCCGGATTTCGCGCACCGCGCCCGTCACGTAGCCGAGCGTTGCTTCGATGTCCGGCACCGCGAGCTTCGCGACGTCGGCCTCGGTACGGACCGGATGCGCGAACTTCGGCCCTTCGCCGACCTGGAAGTCGAGGCCGAGCCCCATCGCGTCGGGAATCGTCAGGATGTCCGAGAACAGGATCGCGGCGTCGAGCGGAAAGCGCTCGAGCGGCTGCAGCGTCACTTCGGTCGCGTAGTCGGGATTCTTCGCGAGACCGAGGAAGCTGCCGGCGCGCGCGCGCGTCGCATTGTATTCGGGCAGGTAGCGGCCGGCCTGGCGCATCAGCCAGATCGGCGTGTAGTCGGTCGGCTCGCGCAGAAGCGCACGCAGGAAGGTGTCGTTGAGCAGGGTATGGGCCACGGTAGGAGCGACGATGCGAGGGCAAAGCGGCATTTTACCGGACAGCCGCCGTCGGGCTGCGCATGCCGACGCGATGGCGGCCATATGACGCGCGCGATTGCTCCGTTATGATCGGACGCTCATATCGAACGAAACGAAGGAGGAGACCGATGAAGACATTCGCCACGCTCGCCGCAACCGCATTGCTTTGCTGCGCCGCCGCGCACGCGCAGACCGGCGCGGGCGCCGCTGCCGCCGCACCGGGCGCCGGCTCGCGGCTCGACGACGTGCTCGCGCGCGGCACGCTGCGCGTGTGCACGACGGGCGACTACAAGCCGTATTCGTACTACCGCGCGGACGGCCGCTTCGAGGGCATCGACATCGACATGGCCGAATCGCTCGCGAAGTCGCTCGGCGTGAAGACCGACTACGTGAAGACGAGCTGGCCGAACCTGACCGGCGATTTCGTCGCGAAATGCGACATCGCGGTGGGCGGCGTGTCGACGACGCTCGAGCGCCAGAAGCGCGTGTTCTTCACGCAGCCGTACGTGGTCGACGGCAAGACCCCGATCGTGCGCTGCGCGGACGCCGACAAATACCAGACCATCGCGCAGATCGACCGGCCGGAAACGCGCGTGATCGTGAACCCGGGCGGCACCAACGAGCGTTTCGCGAAGCAGTATTTCACGCATGCGAACCTCACCGTCTATCCGGACAACGTAACGATCTTCAAGCAGATCCTCGCCGGCAAGGCGGACGTGATGGTGACGGATGCGTCCGAGACGCTGCTGCAGCAAAAGCTGAATCCGGGCCTGTGCTCGGTGCATCCGGACAAGCCGTTCCAGTTCGGCGAGAAGGCGTACATGGTGCCGCGCGGCGACGTCTCGTTCCAGCAGTACGTCGATCAGTGGCTGCATCTCGCGCTGTCGACCGGCGAATACCAGGCGATTTCGGATAAGTGGCTGAAGTAAGCAGGCGCGTGCGTGGCGGCCGGTAGCGGGCACCGACCCCGCATCCGCCGCCCGCGAAAGTCGCTGCGCGGCGGTGGCCCGATCACCGTCGTTACACTTCGGTGCCGCGCGCCGACACCCGGAAAATCGGCCCGACGCGAACGAATTGGCCGAACGGCCGACTTCCGCGCATGCCAATCACGTTTCAAAATCTTTCTGACGAATGAATTGTCATGCGCAGTATCGGCTGAAAGACGCATTTTCTCGCGTGCAAATCGGCAATTCGTCGAGCCCCATACGCATGAAAAACGCATCGCGCGCATGCGCTGAAAACGCTGCGGAAAATATGGGTAAAAATGACCTTTTTCAGGCCCTCAAAAACAGCAAAAAATCCCGGAAAGCCTTATCCGGCGGGCGTTACAACCTGAAACACTTTGTTACCGCGAGGGGTCATTAATTCGCCCACAATGGCCTCAACGGTTTCAACACGGATGCGGTCTCGTGTGCCAAGTGTGAGCGGACGCGAAGCGCTGCGAGCCAGTCGGTCACGTACCGAAGCCCTTCCGAGGGGCATCCCTGTTGGAGTCGTTTCCGGCCCCCCGCCGGACTCGGTTTCATCTTTGGTCTCCTCGCGCTAACCCCGTAGCGTGTGGTTTTTAGCGGGCTAATAAGCCCGCTTTTTTTCGTCCATCGAAAACGCAACGGCCCGCAGGCCGCCGCGTCTTTCCCGCCTTCACGCCGCACTACGCGGTCTTCTGCACGTCGAGCTTCAGCTCCTCGATCATCCGGTCGCGCATCACGAACTTCTGCACCTTGCCCGTCACCGTCATCGGCAGCTCGTCGACGAAGCGGATGTAGCGCGGGATCTTGTAGTGCGCGATCTGCCCGCTGCAGAACGCGCGCACGTCGTCCTCGGTCATCTGCTCGTCCGCGCGCAGCACGATCCACGCGCACAGCTCCTCGCCGTACTTCGCATCGGGCACGCCGAATACCTGTGCGCTCTGGATCTTCGGATGCCGAAACAGGAATTCCTCGATCTCCCGCGGATAGACGTTCTCGCCGCCGCGAATCACCATGTCCTTGAGCCGGCCGACGATGTTGCAGTAGCCGTCCGCATCGAGCGTCGCGAGGTCGCCCGTATGCATCCAGCCGTCCACCAGCACCTCGCGCGTCTTCGCATCGTCGTCCCAGTAGCCGAGCATCACCGAATAGCCCTTCGTGCACAGCTCGCCCGTCGTGCCGACCGGCACGATGCCGCCGCTCGGATCGACGATCTTCACTTCCAGATGCGGCTGAATGCGCCCGACCGTCGTCGTACGCTTCTCGAGCGGATCGTCGGTCGAGCTCTGGAACGAAACCGGGCTCGTTTCCGTCATCCCGTACGCGATCGTGATCTCCGACAGGTGCATCTGCGACACGACGCGCTTCATCGTCTCGATCGGGCACGGCGAGCCGGCCATGATCCCGGTGCGCAGCGTCGACAGGTCGAATTTCGCGAACTCGGGGTGATCGAGCTCCGCGATGAACATCGTCGGCACGCCATGCAGTGCGGTGCAGCGCTCCTCCGCCACCGCCGCGAGCGTGGCGACCGGGTCGAACGCTTCGCCGGGGAACACCATCGCCGCACCCTTCGACACGCACGCGAGCACGGCGAGCACCATCCCGAAGCAGTGATACAGCGGCACCGGAATGCACAGCGTGTCATGCTCGGTGAAACGCATCGCCGTCGCGATCGAGCGCCCGTTGTTGACGACGTTGCGGTGCGTGAGCGTCGCGCCCTTCGGGCTGCCCGTCGTGCCGCTCGTGAACTGGATGTTGATCGGCTCGTTGGCCTCGAGCGTCGCGCCGAGCGCATCGAGCAACGCGGGATCGACGGCCTCGCGGCCGCGCGCCATCAGGTCCGCGAAGCGGAACATGCCGGCCGGCGCGACGTCGCCCATCGACACGACCGTGCGCAGGCTCGGCACGCGCGCCGCATGCAGGTCGCCCGGCGTTGCGGTCGCGAGTTCCGGCGCGATGGTCTGCAGCATCTCGACATACGCGGACGTCTTGAAGCGTTCGGCGGCGATCACCGCCTTGCAACCAACCTTGTTCAGCGCGTATTCGAGTTCCGACAGCCGGTAGGCCGGATTGATGTTGACGAGCACCGCGCCGATCCGCGCGGTCGCGAACTGCGTGAGCAGCCATTCGCTGCGGTTCGGCGACCAGATGCCGACGCGATCGCCCTTCACGATGCCGAGCGAAGCCAGGCCGGACGCCAGCACGTCGACTTCGTTCGCGAACTCGCGCCAGGTCCAGCGCACCTGCTGCTCGCGGAACACGACGGCCGGACGATCGGGAAAGCGCCCGGCCGTGTCGAGCAGGAACCGGCCGATCGTCGCTTCGGAGAGCGGCACGTCGGTTGTGCCACGCACGTACGACAAGCCGTTTTCGGGCGAGATCAGCGCGCCCACGCCAAGGTCTGCTGCCATGAATGTCTCCGTCCTTTTTTGTCTGGTCGGCCTGCGCGCTTGCGGCGCCCGCCTCCGCCGCGCATTCGCGACGGACGGCCTCAACACGGATGATGACGCGCGCGGCTGACGATACTCTGACAGCAAATCGCGGCGGACGGATGAAATAGCACGACCGGACGGAATGATCCGGCCCGCAAAAAAATCAGACGAAAACGGAGGGCGAAAAAAAAGCAGCCCGAAGGCTGCTTTCTTTCGCGGGATACGCGGCGCGGCTCAGTGCCGGCTGCGGATCTTCGCCAGACGCTGGATCGCCTCGAGCTGCGCCATCGCGGTCGCGAGCTCGGATTGCGCCTTCGCGAGGTCGAGATCCGACTTCGCGTTCTGCAGCGTTTCCTCGGCACGCTTGCGTGCTTCCTCGGCTTTCGCCGCATCGAGGTCCTTGCCGCGGATCGCGGTATCGGCGAGCACCGTCACGGCGCCCGGCTGCACTTCGAGAATGCCGCCCGCGACGAACACGAATTCGTCGTTGCCGCCCTCGACTTCGATGCGCACCGCACCCGGACGAATCCGCGTGATCAGCGGCGTGTGGCCCGGCAGAATGCCCAGCTCACCCGTTTCGCCCGGCAGCGCGACGAATTTCGCCTCGCCCGAGAAGATCTGCTCTTCCGCGCTGACGACGTCTACTTTGATGGTTGCCATATCGACTCCTGTCGATCGGAGCGGACACTTGCGCGCCTGCACCGATCCCATGCACGGCGGATTGAGCGTGTTGCGGCCGGCGCGACCGGCCGGGATTATCAGTCCGACTGCTAATCCCGACTAGAACACGCCGTGCGACTCACCCGATCCTTACGAGATCTTCTTGGCCTTTTCGAAGGCTTCGTCGATCGTGCCGACCATGTAGAACGCCTGTTCCGGCAGGTGGTCGCACTCGCCGTCGACGATCATCTTGAAGCCGCGGATCGTTTCCTTCAGCGGCACGTACTTGCCCGGCGAGCCCGTGAACACTTCAGCAACGTGGAACGGCTGCGACAGGAAACGCTGGATCTTACGCGCGCGCGCGACCGACAGCTTGTCTTCCGGCGACAGTTCGTCCATGCCCAGAATCGCGATGATGTCGCGCAGTTCCTTGTAGCGCTGCAGCGTCTGCTGAACGCGACGGGTGATCGAGTAGTGCTCTTCACCGATCACGTTCGGGTCGATCTGGCGCGACGTCGAGTCGAGCGGGTCGACCGCCGGGTAGATACCCAGCGAAGCGATGTCACGCGACAGAACGACGGTTGCGTCCAGGTGGCCGAAGGTCGTAGCCGGCGACGGGTCGGTCAAGTCATCCGCAGGGACGTACACGGCCTGGACCGACGTAATCGAACCCTTCTTGGTCGACGTGATGCGCTCTTGCAGCTTGCCCATTTCTTCAGCCAGCGTCGGCTGATAGCCCACTGCCGACGGCATACGGCCGAGCAGTGCCGACACTTCGGTACCGGCCAGCGTGAAACGGTAGATGTTGTCGACGAAGAACAGCACGTCGAGGCCTTCGTCACGGAAGTGCTCGGCCATCGTCAGGCCGGTCAGCGCGACGCGCAGACGGTTGCCCGGCGGCTCGTTCATCTGGCCGTACACCAGCGCGACCTTGTCGAGAACGTTCGAGTCCTTCATTTCGTGGTAGAAGTCGTTCCCTTCACGGGTACGCTCGCCCACGCCCGCGAACACGGAGTAACCACCGTGTTCCTTCGCGATGTTGTTGATGAGCTCCATCATGTTGACGGTCTTGCCCACGCCAGCACCGCCGAACAGGCCAACCTTGCCGCCCTTTGCGAACGGGCAGATCAGGTCGATGACCTTGATACCCGTTTCGAGCAGTTCGGTCGACGGCGACAGTTCGTCGAACGCCGGAGCCTTCTGGTGGATCGAACGCGTCGTTTCGCTTTCGATCGGGCCAGCTTCGTCGATCGGACGGCCAAGCACGTCCATGATTCGGCCGAGGGTCGGCTTGCCGACCGGCACCGAGATCGGCTTTGCCGTGTTCTTCACGGTCAGGCCGCGGCGCAGGCCGTCGGATGCACCCAGACAAATGGTACGGACCACGCCGTCGCCCAGCTGCTGCTGGACTTCGAGCGTCAGTTCCGAGCCATCGAGAATAAGCGCGTCGTAGATCTTCGGCATGCTGTCGCGCGGGAATTCCACGTCGATAACGGCGCCGATGCACTGTACGATCTTGCCTTCTACCAAAGCAGCAGTACTCATCGCTTTTCCTTTAAATACCTGATTCTTTACTCGCGCAAAGGCGCAGTTGTCGTCCCGGGCGCGCGCTTAAACAGCGGCTGCGCCGCCGACGATCTCCGACAGTTCTTTCGTGATCGCGGCCTGACGGCTCTTGTTGTACACGAGCTGCAGTTCGCTGATCACCGTCTTCGCGTTGTCGGACGCGGCCTTCATCGCGACCATGCGCGCCGATTGCTCGGACGCCATGTTTTCCGCGACGGCCTGGTACACCAGCGCCTCGACGTAACGCACGAGCAGTTCGTCGACGACTGCCTGCGCGTCCGGCTCGTAGATGTAGTCCCACGACGTGGCCGGCGTACCGTCATCGGCTTCGAAGTGTTCCGACGACAGCGGCAGCAACTGCTCGATCACGGCTTCCTGCTTCATCGTGTTGACGAAGCGCGTGTAAGCGATATAAACCGCCGACAGCTTGCCTTCCGAGTACAGATCGAGCTGCGTCTTCACGGCGCCGATCAGCTTGTCCAGGTGCGGGGTGTCGCCGAGGTGCACGACCTGCGACATCACCTTCGCGCCGAAGCGGTTCAGGAACCCGAGGCCCTTGCTACCGATCGCGGTGGCTTCGACCTTCTGGCCCTTCTCTTCCAGCTCCTTGAACTTCTGCACCGTCGCACGCAGCACGTTGGTGTTCAGACCGCCGCACAGCCCCTTGTCCGTCGTGACGAGGATGATGCCGGCCGTCTGCGCGCCTTCGTTCGCCACCATGAACGGGTGGCGGTACTCGGGGTTCGCGCGGCTCATGTGCGCGGCGATGGCACGGACCTTGTCCGCATACGGACGAGCGGCGCGCATGCGTTCCTGCGCGCGGCGCATCTTCGATGCGGCCACCATCTCCATCGCCTTCGTGATCTTGCGCGTGTTCTGCACGCTCTTGATCTTGCCGCGAATTTCCTTCATTCCAGCCATAGCTTGCTCCTTGACCGAGGCAGCGCGGGCGCATCAGCACCCGCGCGGCCTCAGTGTGTCACTCGCGGATCAATAGGCACCGGACTTCTTGAAGGATTCGATCGCCGAGCGCAGTGCGCCTTCGTCGTCCTTCGAGAGATCCTTGGTGTCTTCGATGCGCTTGATGAGGTCAGCGTGGCTGGTCTTCAGGTTTTCGCGCAGGCCCTTCTCGAACGACAGCACTTGCTTGACGTCGAGGTCGTCGAGGTAGCCGTTGTTTGCGGCGTACAGCGACACGGCCAGTTCCCACACCTGCAGCGGCTGGTACTGCGGCTGCTTCAGCAGTTCCGTCACGCGGCGACCGCGCTCGAGCTGCTTGCGGGTCGCTTCGTCGAGGTCCGATGCGAACTGGGCGAATGCCGCCAGTTCACGATACTGCGCGAGGTCGGTACGGATACCGCCCGACAGCTTCTTCACGACCTTCGTCTGCGCGGCGCCACCGACTCGCGACACCGACACGCCGGCGTTGATTGCCGGGCGGATGCCTGCGTTGAACAGGTCGGTTTCCAGGAAGATCTGGCCGTCGGTAATCGAGATCACGTTCGTCGGAACGAACGCGGTCACGTCGCCAGCCTGCGTTTCGATGACCGGCAGTGCCGTCAGCGAGCCGCTCTTGCCCTTCACTTCGCCGTTCGTGAACTTCTCGACGTACTCTTCCGACACGCGAGCAGCACGCTCGAGCAGACGCGAGTGGAGATAGAACACGTCACCCGGGTAAGCTTCACGGCCCGGCGGGCGGCGCAGCAGCAGCGAGATCTGACGGTATGCCCAGGCTTGCTTGGTCAAGTCGTCATAGATGATCAGCGCATCTTGACCGCGGTCGCGGAAGTATTCGCCCATCGTGCAGCCGGCGTACGGTGCGAGGTACTGCATCGCTGCCGAATCCGAAGCCGAAGCGGCGACGACGATCGTGTATTCCATCGCGCCCGTTTCTTCGAGCTTGCGAACCACGTTCATGATCGACGAAGCCTTCTGGCCGATCGCGACGTAGATACAGATCAGGTCCTTGCCCTTCTGGTTGATGATCGCGTCGAGCGCCACCGCGGTCTTGCCGCACTGACGGTCGCCGATGATCAGCTCACGCTGGCCACGGCCGATCGGCACCATTGCGTCGATCGACTTGATGCCCGTCTGCACCGGCTGCGACACCGACTTACGCCAGATCACGCCCGGGGCGATCTTTTCGATCGCGTCGGTCAGCTTCGC
The DNA here is from genome assembly GCF_004343765.1 of Burkholderia sp. SRS-25. Lineage (NCBI taxonomy): Bacteria > Pseudomonadati > Pseudomonadota > Betaproteobacteria > Burkholderiales > Burkholderiaceae > Burkholderia > Burkholderia sp. SRS-25. The sequence continues at coordinate 91,098 of NZ_PTXM01000016.1, read as the reverse complement.
GTTGACCGGGCCCTTGCCGTCGATCGGGTTGCCGAGCGCGTCGACCACGCGGCCGACGAGTTCCGGGCCAACCGGGACTTCGAGAATGCGGCCCGTCGTCTTGACGATGTCGCCTTCCGAGATGTGTTCGTATTCGCCGAGAATCACCGCGCCGACCGAGTCGCGCTCGAGGTTCAGCGCGAGGCCGAACGTGTTGCCCGGAAACTCGAGCATTTCGCCCTGCATCACGTCCGACAGGCCGTGGATACGCACGATACCGTCGGTCACGGAGATCACGGTGCCCTGGTTGCGAACGTCTGCGCTCGCTTCAAGGCCCTGGATCCGGCTCTTGATCAGCTCGCTGATCTCAGAGGGATTGAGTTGCATTATTCGCTCCTGATAGTCAATTCTGTTGCGTGCCGGCGTGGCGCTCAGGCGGTCAACGCAGCCTGCATCGATGCGAGGCGCGCGCGAACCGAGGTGTCGAGCACTTCGTCGCCGACCGTCACGCGCACGCCGCCGATCAGCGACGAATCGACTGCGACCGTCGGTTTCAGCTTGCGCTTGAACTTGCGTTCGAGGCCCGAGACGAGACTCTCGAGATCCGCGCCGTTCAGCGGGAACGCGCTCACGATCTCGGCGTCGGCTGCACCTTCACGTTCGTTCTTGAGCGCCTCGAACTGCTCGGCAATTTCCGGCAGCAGCGCGATGCGATGATTGTCGACCAGCATCTGCACGAAGTTCTTCGCTTCGGCGCCAGCTCCGAGCGGCGACTTCACCGCAGCAAGCAGCAACTCGGCTACTTGCGTGCGCGTCACCTTCGGGCTCGACGCGACCGACAGGACTTCCGGCAGACGCGCAACCTGGGCCAGCTCTTGCACGAGCGTGGACCAGGCGGCGATGTCACCGCCCTCGGCCACGCGGAACAGCGCTTCTGCGTAAGGGCGGGCGATGGTTGCAAGTTCGGCCATGATCAGAGCTCGGCTTTCAGTTGATTCAGCAGTTGGGCGTGGGCCGTTTGATCGACTTCGCGCTTCAGGATCTGCTCGGCGCCCTTCACGGCCAGCGTAGCGACTTCGCCACGCAGCGCTTCGCGCGCCTTCACGATTTGCTGTTCTGCTTCCGCCTTCGCCTGGGCGATGATGCGGGCGGCTTCAGCCTGAGCGTTGGCCTTGATTTCCTCGGCGACCGCCTGGGCACGCTTTTCAGCGTCGGCGATGCGCTGCTGGCCGTCATTGCGGGCCTGCGCGAGTTCCTGGTCCACGCGCTTGTGCGCTGCGTCGAGTTCTGCCTTGCCCTTCTCGGCGGCGGCGAGGCCGTCGGCGATCTTCTTCGAACGTTCGTCGAGGGCGTTGATCAACGGCGGCCACACGAATTTCATCGTGAACCACGCGAGGACCAGGAACACGACCATTTGCGCAAACAGAGTTGCGTTGAGATTCACGGTGTTTCCTTATCTGCTATTCCGGAAAAATGAAACGGTAAGGCGCTCATCGAGTTGCATTCGATCAGCGCCCCAAGTCTCCGTTCCGCCCTGCGCCGGCTTGCGCCGGACGCAAATTTCCGAGGAACCTTAGCCTGCGAGCTTCGACAGGAGCGGGTTCGCGAACGCGAACAGCATTGCAACACCCACGCCGATCAGGAATGCCGCGTCGATCAGACCAGCCAGCAGGAACATCTTCGTTTGCAGCGGGTTGATGAGTTCCGGCTGACGTGCGCAGGCTTCGATGTACTTACCACCCATCAGCGCGATACCGATACAGGCGCCGATTGCACCCAGGCCGATGATGATGCCGATACCGATGGCGGTCAGACCTTGGATGTTGGCGATGTAAGCTTGCATGATCACTCCTTTGTGAAAAGACTTGGAACTGAGATTTAAAAAACTAAAACGGAAACTCTTTCTGGCACGCCGCGCTTAGTGCTTGTCGTGCGCTTGGCCGAGATACACCAGCGTCAGCATCATGAAAATGAATGCCTGCAACAGAACAATCAGGATGTGGAAGATTGCCCAGACGCTACCCGCGATCACATGACCAACGAAGCCGAGGAACGTTGCGTCGCCACCGAAGCTCCACATGCTGCCGAGCAGGGCGATCAACAGGAACAACAGCTCACCCGCGTACATGTTGCCGAACAGCCGCATACCGAGGGAAACGGTCTTCGCGAGGTATTCGACGATGTTGAGCGCGAGGTTCGGGATCCACAGCAGCGGGTGGGCGCCAAACGGTGCCGACAGCAGCTCATGCACAAAGCCGCCCGCGCCCTTGATCTTGATGCTGTAGTAGATCATCAGGACGAACACGCCGAGCGCGATGCCGAGCGTGCCGTTCAGGTCGGCCGTCGGGACGATGCGATGGTGGGAAATCACGTCCGACAGACCGAGCAGGCCGATCACGCGGCCCGGCAGGTCGACGGGGAGGAAGTCGAGGGAGTTCATCAGCGCGACCCACACGAACACCGTGAGCGCGAGCGGAGCGATGAAGGTACGATTGCCGTGAACGATGGCCTTCGATTGGTCTTCGACCATCTCGACGAGCATCTCGATCGCGCACTGGAAACGGCCCGGCACGCCCGACGTCGCCTTGCGGGCAGCCAGACGCAGCACGAGGATCGTCACGATGCCGCAAACGATCGACCAGAACAGCGTGTCGAGATTCCAGACGTGGATGTCGAAAATCGACGTCTGATGCGAGGTGGAGAAATTCTGCAAGTGGTGCGCAATGTACTCGGACGGATCCGGACCGCGCGTGCCTTCGCTAGCTGCCATATCGTTAATGCCACCCAAATTGTCGAAAATCGTTTTGCCAGTTCCGCAACACGCTATTGCGGGAACGGGCCGGTGCGGTTCGTTGTCGAAACCGCACGCTGCTTGTTCCTTACCGCCAGGCCAGCGCGATCCAGTACGTTTTCAGCACGACGAGGTACGTGACGAGGAACGGCACCCAGTGCACGCCGGACCAGCCGAACGCCACTGCTGTGAACATCCCGATCGTCAGAGCGAGTTTCAGGGCTTCGCCCATCACCCAGCTCATCACGGTGGCCGAGCCACCTGCCTTCAGTCGTGCCACGAATACCGCACTGGGCACCCAGCCGATCGCTCCGCCCAGAAACGCGGATTGCGCAGCGGCGCCCGGCGACTTCGAAAACAGCCACCACGCCAGCGTTGCAACCAGGGACAGAACCACTTGCGCGAATACCACCTTATAGGGGGTCACGCGCGAGGGCTTGCTCACGTTCGGGCCGAACAGCTTTTCGGCTTCTACCCGCGTGAGCGGAACGATGTTGTTATCTTGCTGCTCGGCATCCCAGTCATCATCGAATTCGCGCCGCTCGCCGGCCGCTGAGGCGGTGCGTTGCGTGCGCTGATCATCGTGCCTGTCGTCCGGCGCCTGACCCGCCATCGCAATCTTCCGCAAAATCCTTGAACCCGGCCCCAAGCTTTCTGAAAGCTTTCAGGGGTGCCTAGCTAACAAATCCGGGCGATTGTAAGCGATAGTTGCAAGTGATTCAAGGCTTTAGACGCGACAAAAACCTGCGTAAAACGACGCCTCATCATGTGAAAAAAGCTGCGATTCGACGACGTACGATGACAGTTGTAAGGTCGCTTTTTTGCACCGGTATTTCTTGCCCGAAAAAATGCGGCGACGAGGGAGTCGCGAGGAAACGATGCCCGGCGGGGGCGCCGGCGGGCGGGCACGACCGTCGCCCAGAACCCGCACTGTGACGCGGCTCCGGGCTCAGGCTCGGCACCAAGCCTCCGAGCAGACGAAACACCGTGATCACCCGGCCACGCCGGATGCGCGACATCCGGACTGACGCTGACGCAGCGCATTATCCAATCAGTCGTCATGCCACCACAGTCGAGCGACTGTGGATTGCGGCACTTATCAACAGCTCCGCACCAGGGCGAATGCTGTGCACCCTCCCCACCACCCGAATGGCACGCCTGTGCCACGCGCACCTGCGTCGCTCAACCGTGAAGCAGCAGCCACGCACCGAGTGCCGCGCTGGCGAGCGCGAACGGAATCGAGACCAGGTGGAACGGCAGCCACATGCGCGGCTCCTTCGCGAGACGCACCGCGATGAGGTTCGCAAGCGAGCCGATCGCGAAACCGAATCCGCCGACCGATACGCCGAACGCGAGCGCACGCCAGTCTTGCGTGAACTCCGACAGCAGGATCGCGGCCGGCACGTTGCTGATGCCCTGCGACAGCACGGCACCGGCCACAAAGATGCGCAGCGGTGAATCGAGATTCGCATGCGCAATCGCGTCATGGATGACGGGCAGCGCCGCCGCGCTGCGCAGCACGACGAACATCAGCACGAAGATCAGCAGCAGCAGCCAGTCGATCTTCAGGACTACATCACGTTTGACGACGAGCAGCACGATCGCGACGGCAAGCAGGCCCGGCAGCGGATGGTGCGCATCGGCGAGCAGCACGAATGCCGCGAACAGCACTGCCGCGATCAGCGCGTGCATGCGTTGTACGGGAATGGCGACGACGTCGCCGGACAGGTCGAGCGGTTTCGCACGAAACGCGCACGCGGTCAGCACGAGCAGCAGCGCCATCAGCGCGATCGCGAGCGGCCCGAGCGTGACCACGAAACGGCCGAACGAAACGCCGCTCAATTGCCACAGGAAGAGATTCTGAGGATTGCCGAGCGGCGTCGCGACGGACCCCGCGTTCACGGCCAGCGCGACGACGATCACGAGCCGCCGGAACGGCAGTGGCGTCAGCGCGCGCAACGACACCATCAGCGGCACGACGACGAACAGCGCGACGTCGTTGGTGAGCCACATCGACAGCAACGCGGCGAACCCGACGAGCAGCATCGCGAGCCCGCGTTCGGAGTGCACGTGATGCACGATGCGGTGTGCGAGCCACATCAGGCAGCCGGACAATTCGAGCGCCTTGGTCAGCATCAGCAGGCCCGCAAGCGTCGCGACCGTCTGCCAGTCGACGCGATCGGCCAATACGGAAAATGGTTGCGGACGCACCCATTGCAGCACAATCAACCCAAGCACGAGCACCGATAGCACGGGCTCCTGCGCAAGCCACCCCCACCACCGGCGCGGCGCCGGTGCGCCCGTCTCCTCCATGTGCCGCCCTTTACTCTTCGGTTGCGACGTTGCCGCGCAGTCGCGCGAGAATGCCTTCGAGCGCGTCGAGGCTGCCGAAGTCGATCGTCACCTGCCCTCGCCCACGGCGTCCGAGCTTGATCTTCACCGTCGACGCAAGCAGGTCGGACAACTCTTCCTCGAGACGACGCGTATCGCGACCGCCATCGTCCTTCGCGCGCGCCTTCACGGCCGGCACTTCCTTCGTCGTGTGCGTGACGAGCTTCTCGGTCTCACGCACCGACATGCGCTTGTTGACGACCTGATGGGCAAGCGTGATCTGCGTGGCCGCATCGACGGCGAGCAGCGCGCGCGCATGCCCCATGTCGAGATCACCGGCCAGCAGCATCGTCTGCACCGGCGAAGCCAGGTTCAGCAGGCGCAGCAGGTTCGATACCGCGCTGCGCGAACGGCCGACCGATTCGGCCGCCTGTTCGTGCGTGAAACCGAACTCGTCGAGCAGACGCTGGATACCGTGGGCTTCTTCAAGCGGGTTCAGATCCTCGCGCTGGATGTTCTCGATCAGCGCCATCGCCGCGGCGGCCTGATCCGATACGTCCTTCACGAGCACCGGCACTTCATCGAGACCGGCCAGGCGCGCCGCACGGAAACGGCGCTCACCCGCGATGATCTCGTATTTGTCTGACGAAATGGGGCGTACCAGGATCGGCTGCATCACGCCCTGCGCGCGAATGCTTGCTGCGAGCTCCTGCAGGCTGCCTTCGTCCATCCGCGTACGCGGCTGGTACTTGCCGGCCTGCAGCTTGCCGAGCGCGAGCGTGTTCGGTGCCCCTTCGATCTTCACCGCTTCGGTGATATCGGCACTGCCGCCGAGCAGCGCTTCGAGGCCACGTCCCAAGCCCTTCTTCTTTGGTACCGCGTTCATGTCTTTCTTCCTCGCTTCGCTCATGTCCGGATCACGACACCTCGAACGCGCGAACGCGGTCGATCATTTCGGCACCGAACTGGAGATACGCTTGCGCACCACGCGAGTTGCGGTCGAACACGACGCCCGGCAGCCCGTAACTCGGCGCTTCCGCCAGGCGAACGTTGCGCGGAATCACCGCGTCGAACACCTTGTCGCCGAAGTGCGCTTTCAGTTGATCGGAGACTTGCTGCTGCAGCGTGATGCGAGGATCGAACATCACGCGCAGCAAGCCGATGATCTTCAGGTCGCGATTCATGTTCGCGTGAACCTGCTTGATCGTGTTGACGAGGTCCGACAACCCTTCCAGCGCGAAGTACTCGCACTGCATCGGAATCACGACGCCGTGCGCCGCGCACAGCCCGTTCAGCGTCAGCAGCGACAGCGTCGGCGGACAGTCGATCAGCACGAAGTCGTAGTCGTCGGCCACGTGCTCGAGCGCAGCCTTCAGCCGGCGCTCGCGATTGTCGATGCTGATCAGTTCGATCTCGGCACCGGACAGCTCGCGGTTCGCAGGCAGCACATCGTAGGTGACGCCGTCCGGACGGATGCGCGCGTCGGTCACCGACACGCCGTCGACCAGCACCTCGTACACGGTCGCTTCGCAGGCAGCCTTGTCGATTCCGCTGCCCATCGTTGCGTTACCCTGCGGGTCGAGATCGATCAGCAGGACTCGTTGCTCCTGCGCTGCAAGGCTTGCGGCGAGATTGACCGATGTCGTCGTCTTGCCGACGCCCCCCTTCTGGTTTGCAACGCAGAAGATCTTTGCCATCGTTGGTGTGTTCCCTTTACCTTCAAACAAACGGCGCGCTACTGCGCGCCTGCCCTTCAATTCGCTTCGTCGACGGCCACTTCGATCAGATGCCGTTCGGCATCGAGCATCGGAACCGCCAGCCGTATCGTCTGCTTCACGCGACTGCCTTCCGGCAATCGCGCAATCTCGTCGTCCGGATGGACGCCCTTCATCGCCCAGATCGATCCGCCCGGCGCGACCAGATGTCGAGCAAGTTTAACGAAGTCGGATAGATCCGCGAAAGCGCGGGATACGATCATGTCGAATTTTTCCGGCACTTCGACGCCCGGCTGAAGCGATTCGACCCGCCCGGTAACCACCGACAGGTTCGCGAGCTTCAGCTCCGCACGCATCTGAGTCTGGAATGCAGACTTCTTATGGACGATATCGTTCAGCGTGATCAGCCAGTCGGGCTCGACGATCGCCAGCACGATACCGGGCAACCCGCCGCCCGAGCCGACGTCGAGCACGCGGGCCGATGCAGGGCCACGCAGATGCGGGACGATGGAGAGCGAATCGAGAATGTGCTGGATCAGCATCTGCTTCGGGTCGCGGATCGCGGTCAAGTTGTAGACCGCGTTCCACTTGCCGAGTAGCGCGACATAGTCGAGCAGCTGGTTGCGCTGTGCATCCGTCAATGCGAGGTCGAGTGCCGTCGTGCCTTCGACGAGCATCTGTTCCAGTACGTCCCGATTAACCGCCGGCGCGCGACGCGCCGTCATTGTTGCGTCGGGACGGCGCCGTCCCCCTGCTCCGTTGCCTCTACGGCTGTGCCATTACGGCGACCCAGGCCGCGGCGCTTCAGGTGCACCATCAGCAGCGAGATCGCTGCCGGCGTGACACCCGAGATGCGCGACGCCTGCCCGATCGTTTCCGGCCGGAACTCGTTGAGCTTCTGGCTCACCTCGAACGACAGGCCGCGGACTTCGCGGTAATCGATACCTTCCGGCAGGCGCGTGTTCTCGTTCGCGTCGTTGCGTTCAATCTCGGAGGCCTGGCGCTCGATATAGCCCTGATACTTGATGCCGATCTCGACCTGCTCCTTGATCTGCTCGAGCATCACCGGATCGTCGGCCAGCGGCTCTGCGGGGCCGCATCCGCCGCCCTTCAGTCCACACACGCCGTCGTAGCTGATCCCCGGGCGGCGCAGCAGCTCAGCGAGGCTGTATTCGTGGTCGATCGCCTTGCCGAGGAGCGCGGTCGCCTCTTCCACCGGCAACGTCTTCGGCGTGACCCACGTCGACTTCAGGCGTTCGGTTTCACGTGAAACAGCGTCGCGCTTCCGGCTGAATGCGTCCCAGCGCGCGTCGTCGACGAGCCCCAGTTCGCGGCCGATCTCGGTCAGGCGCATGTCGGCGTTGTCTTCACGCAGGCTCAGGCGATACTCGGCGCGGCTCGTGAACATCCGGTACGGCTCGGCCACGCCACGCGTCACGAGATCGTCGACCAGCACGCCAAGGTAGGCCTGGTCACGGCGCGGGCACCAGGCGTCCTTCTCCTGCACGTAGCGGCCCGCATTGAGACCGGCCAGCAGACCCTGCGCGGCCGCTTCTTCATAGCCGGTCGTCCCGTTGATCTGGCCCGCAAAGAACAGCCCGTTGATCGCCTTCGTCTCCAGCGACGCCTTCAGCGCACGCGGGTCGAAGTAGTCGTACTCGATCGCGTAGCCGGGGCGCAGGATGTGTGCGTTCTCGAGGCCGCGCATCGAATGCACGAGCTCGAGCTGGACATCGAACGGCAGGCTCGTCGAGATCCCGTTCGGATAGAACTCGTTGGTCGTCAGCCCTTCCGGCTCCAGGAAGATCTGGTGCGACTCCTTCGACGCGAACCGGTGAATCTTGTCCTCGATCGACGGGCAATAGCGCGGCCCGACGCCTTCGATCACGCCTGTATACATCGGCGAACGGTCGAGACCGCCACGAATGATGTCGTGCGTGCGCTCGTTCGTGTGCGTCACCCAGCATGGCAGCTGCTGCGGATGCTGCTCCGCTCGGCCGAGGAACGAGAAGACCGGGATCGGGTCGAGATCGCCCGGTTGTTCGGTCAGCTGCGAGAAATCGATCGAGCGGCCATCGATACGCGGCGGCGTACCGGTCTTCAGTCGGCCCTGCGGCAGCTTCAGCTCCTTCAGGCGCGACGACAGCGACACGGCCGCCGGATCGCCCGCGCGACCGCCCGTGTAGTTGTTCAGGCCGACGTGGATCTTGCCGTCGAGGAACGTACCAGCGGTCAGCACGACCGCACGGGCGCGGAAGCGGATGCCGATCTGCGTAACGGCGCCCACCACGCGATCGCCTTCGACCATCAGGTCGTCGACGGCCTGCTGGAACAGCCAGAGATTCGGCTGGTTCTCGAGCCGGTGACGGATCGCGGCCTTGTACAGGATGCGATCGGCCTGCGCACGCGTCGCGCGCACAGCCGGGCCCTTCGACGAATTGAGGATCCGGAACTGAATACCGCTCTCGTCCGTCGCGGCGGCCATTGCGCCGCCCAGCGCATCGACTTCCTTGACCAGATGGCCCTTGCCGATACCGCCGATCGACGGATTGCAACTCATCTGCCCAAGCGTTTCGATGTTGTGGGTCAGCAGCAGTGTCTTTGCGCCCATGCGGGCGGACGCCAGCGCAGCTTCGGTGCCGGCATGACCGCCACCGACGACGATGACGTCAAATTCTGTGGGAAAAAGCATGGTGGATTCCGTCCGCAGGACTGCGCACGAACCTATCTGAGAAATGTATGGGCCGAATTATAGCGGGTTCGCTTTTCGCCCGAATGCCGTCCGAATGGTAGGGCCTGTGCATATCGTCGATTTTTCGGTGGTGAGCCGATGAATCTGTGGCTCAGAGCGCACTCAGGCAATGCTTCGAACCCGGCCGACGCACATCGTTGTGCCTGTGCAGAAATCCATTTGTCCGGAAATTTCACGTGGAACATACAACCCGCTCGAAGCCCTGTGCCCCACCCATCACCCCGGACGAAATACCCTGTGCAATCACACCCACCCTCTTCCTCACAGAATTTCCGTCGGTTCGCTAGACAGTTATCCCCCGTGACGCCGCGCATCGTCGGCCTGTGGAACGAGTGGCCAACTCTGAACGACAAACCGGATCGCCATCTGCACTGTGATACCCCGCCTCCCACCGCCACTACACAGGGCTTTTGACTGTTCCTCCGGTACTTATCCCCTGGTTATCAACCGTCGACACATCGACATCACATCTCGCCCCGAAAACAAAAGCGGCGTGTTTCACGTGAAACACGCCGCCCGTTTCCCGCCAACCGCGCCACCGATCAAGCCGTTTTCTTCGCCAGCCCGAGGTACGTTTCGATCACGCGCGGATTCTGCGCGAGTTCCGCCGCCGGCCCTTCCAGCGCAAACTCGCCCGTCTCCAGCACATAGCCGTAGTCGGATATCTGTAGCGCAGCCCGCGCGTTCTGCTCGATCAGCAGCGTCGCCACACCCGTCCCGCGCAACGCGCTGATGATATGGAAGATCTCCTTCACGATCAGCGGCGCCAGGCCGAGGCTCGGCTCGTCGAGCATCAGCAGGTCGGGCTTGCCCATCAGCGCGCGGCCAACCGCGAGCATCTGCCGCTCGCCGCCGGACAGCGTGCCGGCCGCCTGCCTGCGTCGCTCCCTCAGCCGAGGAAACAACGCGAACACGTGATCAAGCTGGTCGAGGAAGTTCGCTTCACCGGCCAGCTTGCGCCGATACGCGCCCAGCACGAGGTTGTCCTCAACGGTCATCGTGCTGAACAGTTCACGCTTTTCCGGCACGAGGCACATCCCACGCGCGACGCGCTGCTCGACCGGCAACGCACCGACGTCGTGACCGCGATACACGACCGCGCCCGACGCATGCCCGGTCACCGGCAGTGCGCCCATGACCGCGTTCAGCAGCGTCGACTTGCCGGCTCCGTTCGGTCCGATCACGCTGACAATCTGCCCCGCGCCGACTTTGATCGCCGCGCCGTGCAGCGCCTCCACCTTCCCGTACCGGACCGCCAGCCCGCGCACTTCGAGAATCGGTATCGTCGTGTCCGTCATCACTCCACTCCGCCCAGATACGCTTCGAGCACCGCCGGATCCTGCTGCACGTCCTGCGGCAGCCCTTCCGCGATCCGCGTGCCGAATTCCATCACCACCAGCCGGTCGGTGAGATTCATCACGAAATCCATGTCGTGTTCCACGAGCAACACGCTCATGCCTTCCGCCTTCAGCCGCCTCAGCAGGTCGGCGAGTTGCTGCTTCTCCTGGTAGCGCAGCCCGGCGGCCGGCTCGTCGAGCAGCAGCAGTGTCGGGTCGCAGCACAGCGCGCGCGCGATTTCGAGAATCCGCTGCTGGCCCAGCGCGAGGCTGCCCGCTTCGTCGTACATGTGTTTCTCGAGCCCGACGCGGCGGATCTGCTGTGCGGCCTCGGCCAGCAACTGCGCTTCCTCGTGGGCATTGAGCCGCGCGACGCTGCGCCACACGCCCGTATGGCCACGAAGGTGCGCGCCGATCGCGACGTTTTCGAGCACCGTCATCGCCGGCAACAGCTTCACGTGCTGGAACGTCCGGCCGATGCCGCGGCGGACGATCTGGCGCGATGTGAGCCCATCGATGCGCTCGCCGCGGAACGTGATCGTGCCGCCCGTCGGCTTCAGCACGCCCGTCACGAGGTTGAACGTGGTCGACTTGCCGGCGCCGTTCGGGCCGATCAGCCCGATGATCTGCCCCGCTTTCACGTCGAAGCTGACATCGTTGACGGCCACGAGCCCACCGAACTGCTTGCGCGCGTTGTCGACGACGAGCAGCGGCTCGCCGGCCGCAGGCTTCGCGCGTTGCGGCAACGGATCGGCATGCTCGGGCACATGCGCACGCGGCCCGCGCGGGAACAGCCTGGCGACGAATGGCCACACGCCCTGGCGCGCGTACTGCAGCAGCAGCACCATCAACACGCCGAACACGATGATCTCGAAGTTGCCTTCCGAGCCGAGCAGCTTCGGCAGCAGCGTCTGCAGGTAGTCCTGCAGCACGGTCAGGATCGCCGCGCCGAGCACCGCGCCCCACACGTGCGACACCCCGCCGACCACGGCCATGAACAGGAACTCGATCCCGTGATTCAACCCGAACGGCGTCGGGTTCACCGCACGCTGCAGGTGCGCGTACAGGAAGCCCGATACGGCCGCGAGCACGGCCGCATAGACGAAGATCACGACGCGCATCCACGCGGTGTTCACGCCCATCGCCTCGGCCATCACGCCGCCGCCGCGCAGCGCACGGATCGCGCGGCCCGGGCGGCTGTTCAGCAGGTTCTGCACTGACACGATCGCGGCCAGCACGACGGCCCAGATCAGGAAATACAGGCTGCGGCCGCTTTCGAGCGTGATGCCGAACAGGTTCAGCGCCGGAATACCGTTGATCCCGTCGTACTTGCCGAGCAGTTCGAGATTGCCGAACAGGTAGAACAGCGCGAGGCCCCACGCGATCGTGCCGAGCGGCAGGAAGTGGCCGGACAGCCGCATCGTGACCGCACCGAGCACGAGCGCGACGAGCGCCGTCAGCACGACGCCGACGATCAGAGCGAGCCACGGCGACACGCCATAGCGCGTCGTCAGGAACGCGGTCGCGTAGGCGCCGATGCCGACGAACGCGGCCTGCCCGAAGCTCGTCATCCCGCCGACGCCCGTGAGCAGCACGAGCCCGATCGCGACGATCGCGTAGAGGCCGATGTAGTTCAGCAGCGTGATCCAGTATTCAGGCACCTGCAGCGCGCCAGGCAGCACCGGCAGCGCGAACAGCACCACGAGAAATACCCAGAAGGTCTTGTTGCGTACCATCGTCTTCATCGCGTCACTCCTCTTCCTCTTCCGCGTGCGGCGTCGCGAAGCTCCGCCACAGCAGCACCGGAATGATCAGCGTGAACACGATCACCTCCTTGTAGGCGCTCGCCCAGAACGACGAATACGATTCGAGCACGCCGACGAGCAGCGAGCCGGCAGCCGCGAGCGGATAGCTGACGAGCCCGCCGATGATCGCGCCGACGAAACCCTTCAGGCCGATCAGGAAGCCCGAGTCGTAGTAGATCGTCGTCAGCGGGCCGACGAGGATCCCGGACAACACACCGAGCCCCGCCGCGAACGTGAACGCGAGCCGCCCTGCCTCGGTCGTGCCGATGCCGACGAGCCGCGCGCCGAGCCGGTTCACCGAAGTCGCGCGCAGCGCCTTGCCGGCGATCGTGCGGCCGAAGTACACGTAGAGCGCGCCGATCAGCACGAGCGCCGTCACGACGACCAGGATGCTCTGCACCGACACGGTCATGCTGCCGATCGACAGCGATGCATCCGAGAAGCCGTTGGTGCGCGAACCTTCCGCGCCGAACATCACGAGCCCGAGGCCGACCATCGCGAAGTGGACGGCGACCGACACGATCAGCAGCAGCAGCGTCGTGCCTTCGGCGATCGGCTGGTAGACGAGCCGGTAGACGAACGGCCCCATCGGCACGACGATCGCGAGCGTCAGCGCGATTTGCGCAAGCATCGGCAGCGGCTGCGCTGCGAAGCTGCGCGTGATCGCGAACACTGCGAGCGGCAGCAGGATGTAGCGGCTGCCGAGTGTCGCGAGCGTGCGGCCGAGCTGATGGCGCCGTTCGCGATGCCGGATCAGGCCGCCGACTTCGAGCAGGAAGCACGCGATGCCCATCACGAACAGCAGCCAGCAGGTGGCGGGAAATTTCTGCGCCTGCAACGCGGCAAGCGTCAGCGCACCATAGGCGACGAATTCGCCCTGGGGAATGAAGATCACCCGCGTGACGGAAAACACCAGTACGAGCGCCAGCGACAGCAATGCATATATGGCGCCGGTCGTGATGCCGTCTTGCGCGAGGATCGCTGCAATCGAGAGATCCATACGTTTCGTGTATCGAGAATGCTGCGAAGAAACGAGAGACAGGAACGGCCGGGGCGCACGCGCCGCAAGATCGGCGCGTCGCGCGCCACGCAGGGAGCTCCGGTGGTTCCATACGACATGGGCACGGTCGCGGGCCCGTCGGGTCCGGCGCCCTGCCGACGGCATGCACGGCGCCGTTCGCGCCGCGCACGCCGGTTTCACGTGATGCTTATTCGGCCTGCAGCTTCCACTTGCCGTCGACGATCTGCACCATCACGCGCGCACGCGTGTCGAAGCCGTTGTGGTCGGTCGGCGTCATGTTGATCACGCCATGCGACACGGGCAGGTCCTTCACGTTCTCGATCGACGCACGCAGCGCCTCGCGGAACGCCTCGGTGCCCGGCTGGCCCTTCTTCAGCGCTTCCGGAATCGCACGCTGCAGCAGCAGCCCCGCATCCCACGCATGGCCGCCGAACGTCGCCAGCGAGCCCGCGCCGTACGCCTTCTCGTACGCGGCCTTGTAGCCGAGCGCCGGCTTCTTCACCGGGTTCGAATCGGGCAGCTGGTCGGTCACGAGCACCGGGCCGGCCGGCAGGATCTCGCCTTCGCAATCCTTGCCGCACACGCGCAGGAAGTCGTTGTTCGCGACGCCGTGCGTCTGGTACACCTTGCCCTTGTAGCCGCGCTCCTTCAGCGTCTTCGCCGGCAGCGCCGCCGGCGTGCCCGAGCCGGCGATCAGCACCGCATCCGGATTCGAGCCCATCAGCTTCAGCACCTGCCCCATCACCGACGCGTCGGTCCGGTTGAAGCGCTCGTTCGACACGACCTTCAGGCCGTTCTTCGCGGCCGCCGCGTTGAACGTGTTGTACCAGCTGTCGCCGTACGCATCGGCAAAACCGATGAAGCCGACCGTCTTCACGCCGTGCTTCGCCATGTAGCCGGCGATCGCGTCGGCCATAAGCTGGTCGTTCTGCGGCACCTTGAACATCCATGCGCGTTTCGCGTCCATCGGCGAGATGATCTGGGCGCTCGCCGCGAGCGAGATCGTCGGCGTCTTGCCCTGCGATACAGGGTCGAGCATCGCGAGCGAGTTCGGGGTGACGGACGAGCCGATGATCGCGTCGACGTGATCTTCATCGATCAGCTTGCGCACGTTCTGCACCGCGCGGCTCGTGTCGGATGCGTCGTCGAGCACGATGTACTGCACGCTCTTGCCTGCGATTTCCTTCGGCAGCAGCGCGATCGTGTTCTTCTCCGGAATCCCGAGCGATGCGGCCGGCCCGGTGGCCGACAGCGTCACGCCGATCTTCACCTGCGCCGACGCCGTTGCCGCCGCGCACACGAGGCCCGCGGCAAGCAGTGCCTCCATCCATCGATTCATCTTCATTTACGTTGTCTCCAAACGCTGCTCGAAAAAACCACGGGTCGCTCGGCGGCTCCCGGTCCTCAAACAAGTTAATATCTTAATTATCCAGCCCAGCCGCGCCCATGCTCGTTTTCCCGTGAAATGCCGCACCCATGCGCCGCATCCCGGCCGGAACGGTCGTTCGACCGTCACGATGCGCAACAGCGATGTCGTCGCGATGAAGAAGGCGAAGAAATGCAGGATCGGGCGGGAGATCGATGCGAGCGCAACGATAGCGGGAACTCACGCCGATCCGGCCTGATGCGACCGGATGGACAAGCGGTGAAACGTCGGAAAGCCGGCGGCTCATGAGGCAGCGGGTATGGATGCGAACGCAACGACCTGCGATGGCGCCGGAACGGGCATACAGGCCGTGGAACAGCTCGGGAAAGCCGGGACGAGCTGCCCCCTTCCCCACGACGAACGAACGGCACCCGCCGCCTCTCCTGCCCCGAACCATCGTCCTGCGCTGCTCATCCAACCGTACTCCCTCTTCTGCATTCTGCTTGTAGGAGAACTGCCGACCGTTTTCCCGACCGCGCGGTCGGCGAAAGCTGAGTGTAACGGACGCGTTTCGCGCACGCCAACCGGGTAAGCCCGGACAGCATGCGCGCAATGGCGCGCTGTCCGCGAACGAACAACCTGAACAGGAAAAAAACGAAGGGACGGCGCGAAGCGCGGAAGAGAGGCGGTGCGAATGCAGGCGGGCGACGGGATGATCGCGCGCGCCGGTGCACCATCGAGGGAATCCGTGCACGCAAATGAAAAAGCGCTGTTGGATTCCGTCCAACAGCGCTTTGGGGTCCGGGCACTTTGTGCCTCGATTGTCTCCTCGTTCTCCACCTGCAAATTCGTTTCGCGGTGCATCAGAACTAGAGTGAATCTTAAAGAGGCTTAAGCACCACGGCAACTTAGCATTTACCCCTATGGTGCATCGCCGCACGGAAATGGGGCACCAGCCTGCCGCGCGGCACCGGCCCGAGCCCGCTCCTGCGCCCTTCCGGAGCATGCAGGATGGTGCTTCGCATCAACGCCGGGGTAACGCGTGCAGCACGCATTCAGGACGCCCTGAGCGGCTTGATCCGCGCGACCATCTCGCCGACGATGCCGCGCCGGAACGCCAGCACGCACGCGATGAAGATCAGCCCCGTGACGATCGTCGCCGATTCGCCGAGCGAATGGAACCACGCGACGCCCGTCGTCGATGCGAGCCATTCGCCGATGTCGCCGAGCCGGTCTTCCAGTGCGACGATCAGTGCCGCGCCCAGCAGCGGCCCGAACAGCGTGCCCATCCCGCCGACGAGCGTCATCAGCACGACGAGGCCCGACATCGTCCAGTACGCGTCCGACAGCGTCTCGAAACCGAGCACCAGCACCTTCAGCGAGCCCGCCAGCCCCGCGATGCCCGCCGAAAGGATGAATGCGAGCAGCTTGAAGCGGTCGGTGTCGTAACCGAGCGAGATCGCGCGCGCCTCGTTCTCCTTGATCGCGACGAGCACCTGGCCGAACGGCGAATGCACGACCCGCACGATGAACGCGCATGCGGCGACCACCACCGCGAGCACGACGTAGTACAGCGCGACGTCGTTCGACAGGTCGAGCAGCCCGAACAGATGGCCGCGCGGCACGCCCTGCAGCCCGTCCTCGCCATGCGTGAACGGCGCCTGCAGGTAGATGAAGTAGACCATCTGCGCGAACGCGAGCGTGATCATCGCGAAGTAGATGCCCTGCCGCCGGATCGCGAACAGCCCGACGATGAGCCCGAGCAGCGTCGCGGCAACGGTACCGACCAGCACGCCGAGTTCCGGCGTGAAACCGAGCGTCTGCATCGAATAACCGGTCGCATAGCCGGCGGTCGCGAGGAACATCGCATGGCCGAACGACAGCAGCCCCGTATAGCCGATCAGCAGGTTGAACGCGGCCGCGAACAGCGCGAACGTGAGCACCTTCATCACGAACACCGGGTACGCGCCGATGAATGGCGCGGCGAGCAGTGCGGCGAGCAGCACGCCGTAGAGCACTTTTCTCTGCATCATTTTTCCTTGCCGAAGAGGCCCGCCGGGCGGAACAGCAGCACGATCGCCATGATCACGAACACGACCGTGGCCGACGCTTCGGGGTAGAACACACGCGTGAAACCCTCGATCACGCCGAGCAGCAGGCCCGTGACGATCGAGCCGAGGATCGAGCCCATCCCGCCGATCACGACCACCGCGAACACGGTGATGATCATCGGCTGGCCCATCAGCGGCGATACCTGGATCACCGGCGCGGCCAGCACGCCCGCGAACGCGGCGAGCGCGACGCCGAAGCCGTAGGTGAGCGTGATCATCATCGGCACGTTCACGCCGAACGCCTCGACGAGCTTCGGGTTCTCGGTGCCCGCCCGCAGGTACGCGCCGAGGCGCGTCTTCTCGATCACGAACCACGTCGCGAGACACACCGCGAGCGACGCGACGACGACCCACGCGCGGTAGTTCGGCAGGAACATGAAGCCGAGGTTGGTGGCGCCGGACAGCTGCGACGGCACGTCGTACGGCTGGCCAGACGAGCCGTAGATCGACCGGAACACGCCTTCGACGACCAGCGTGAGGCCGAACGTGAGCAGCAGCCCGTACAGGTGATCGAGCTTGTACAGCCAGCGCAGCATCGAGCGCTCGATCAGGATCCCGAATGCGCCGACCACCAGCGGCGCGATCACGAGCATCGCCCAGTACGGCAACCCGAAATACGACAGGCCCATCCACGCGAGCATCGCGCCCAGCATGAACAGCGCGCCGTGCGCGAAGTTGATCACGTTGAGCAGCCCGAAGATCACCGCGAGCCCGAGGCTCAGGATCGCGTAGAACGAGCCGTTGACGAGCCCGAGCAGCAACTGGCTCAGCATCGCCGGCAACGGAATGCCAAAGATTTCCATCGACTTAGCCGTCAGAATGAGTGTCGTTGCGTGCGCAACTTTCAAGCGTCGCACGCGCGGGCGGCGCAGCGGGCACATCGCCGCAGCCGCCACCGAGCGGCGCGCCCGCGCGCGCCGCTACGCCCTGCCTACTTCCACAACGCGCAGCGCGTTTCCTGCTTGGTCCCGAACGCCTGCTCGCCCGGAATCGTCGCGAGCACCTTGTAGTAGTCCCAGGGCTCCTTCGATTCCGACGGCTTCTTCACTTCCATCAGGTACATGTCGTGGATCATGCTGCCGTCCGTGCGGATGTAGCCCTTCGCGTAGAAGTCGTTGATCTTGATCTTCTTCAGCTCGGCCATCACCTTGTCGGAGTCGGTCGTGCCGGCGGCCTGGACCGCCTTCAGGTAGGTCGTCACCGACGAGTAGTCGGCCGCCTGCAGGCTCGACGGCATCTTCTTCATCTTGCCGAAGTAGCGCTGTGCCCACTGGCGCGACGCCGCATCGCGGTTCCAGTACCAGCTGTCGGTCAGCACCAGGCCCTGCGTCGTCTCGAGGCCGAGGCTGTGCACGTCGTCGATGAACATCAGCAGCGCGGCGAGCTTCATCGTCTTCGTGATGCCGAACTCCTTCGCGGCCTTGATCGAGTTGATCGTGTCGCCACCCGCGTTCGCGAGACCGAGGATCTGCGCCTTCGACGCTTGCGCCTGCAGCAGGAACGACGAGAAATCCGATGCCGACAGCGGGTGGCGCACCGCGCCGAGAACTTGGCCGCCGTTCGCCTTCACGACGTCCGACGTGTTCTTCTCGAGCGCCTTGCCGAACGCATAGTCGGCCGTCAGGAAGAACCACGACTTGCCGCCCTGCTTCACCACCGCCGAACCAGTACCCTTCGCGAGCGCCATCGTGTCGTACGCGTAGTGGACCGTGTACGGCGTGCACTGCTCGTTGGTCAGCGTGTCGGCGCCCGCGCCGATATTGATGTACACCTTCTTCTTCTCGGCCGCGACCTGGTTCATCGACAGCGCGGTGGCCGAGTTCGTGCCGCCGACCAGCAGGTCGAGGCCGCCGCGGTCCATCCATTCGCGCGCCTTCGACGCGGCGATGTCGGCCTTGTTCTGGTGATCCGCGTAAACAACCTCGATCGGCTTGCCGAGCACCTTGCCGCCGAAGTCGGCCACTGCCATGCGGATCGCCTCGAGGCCCCCCTGCCCGTCGATATCCGCGTAAAGCCCCGACATGTCGGTGATGAAGCCGATCTTCACGGTATCCGCCGCGTGTGCAGCGCCGGCGGTGAACGCGGCGGTCGCGAGCGCGAGGCAGGCCTGTGCGAGGGTCTTCATTTTCATTGACGTCTCCTGTTGTTCTGATGCGTTGTGGTTGTTCGAGAGCCGCCACGGCTAGCGGCAAGGGAAACGGGGCGGCGTCACACCCCGAGCAGGTCGTGCAGGGTCGGCATCTTGCTTTCCAGTTCGGCCGCCTGGAAATGTTCGACGATGCTGCCGTGCTCCATCACGTAGAACCGGTCGGCAAGCGGCGCGGCGAAGCGGAAATTCTGTTCGACCATCACGATCGTGTAGCCGCGCGCCTTCAGCGCGACGATCATCCGCGCCAGCGCCTGCACGATCACCGGTGCGAGACCTTCGGAAATCTCGTCGAGCAGCAGCAGGTTCGCGCCGGTGCGCAGGATCCGCGCGACCGCGAGCATCTGCTGCTCGCCACCGGACAGCCGCGTGCCCTGGCTCTGCCGGCGCGACGCGAGGTTCGGGAACATCGCGTAGATCTCGTCGATCGGCATCGCGTGCTCGCGCGGCCCGATCAGCGGCGGCAGCATCAGGTTCTCCTCGCACGACAGGCTCGAGAAGATCCCGCGCTCCTCCGGGCAGTAGCCGATGCCGTAATGCGCGATGCGGTGCGTCGCGAGGCCGATCGTCTCGTTGCCCGCGACCTTGATCGACCCGCTGCGGCGGCCCGTCAGGCCCATGATCGCGCGCAGCGTCGTCGTGCGGCCCGCGCCGTTGCGGCCGAGCAGCGTGACGACCTCACCGCGATGCACCGTCAGGTCGACACCGTGCAATATGTGGGATTCCCCGTACCAGGCCTCCAGGCCCGTGATCTCCAGCGCGGGCGTACCGCTTTCGACGCCGCTCAATTCGCGTTCCTCCCGTTCGCTGTGCTTCATGCGTGCGCCCCCGCGAGCGCCGCGTCGGCGCTGCCCATGTAGGCCTCGATGACGAGCGGATTCTTCGACACTTCCGCATACGAGCCTTCGGCCAGCACCTCGCCGCGTTGCAGGACGGTGATCGTGTCGGAGATGCCCGCGATCACGTTCATGTTGTGCTCGACCATCAGGATCGTGCGGCCGCTCGCGACCTTCTTGATCAGCGCGGTCACGCGATCGACGTCCTCGTGGCCCATTCCCTGCGTGGGCTCGTCGAGCAGCATCAGCTCGGGCTCCATCGCGAGCGTCGTCGCGATCTCCAGCGCGCGCTTGCGGCCGTATGCAAGCTCGACGGTCGGCACCTGCGCGAAATCGGTGAGGCCGACCTGCGTGAGCAGGTCCATCGCGCGGTCGTCGAGCCGCTTCAGCGTGCGTTCGCTGCGCCAGAAATGGAATTCGGTGCCGAGCGCGCGCTGCAGCCCGATGCGCACGTTCTGCAGCGCGGTCAGGTGCGGGAAGACAGCCGAGATCTGGAACGAGCGGATGATGCCGCGGCGGGCCACCTGCGCGGGCCGCTCGTCGGTGATGTCGATGCCGTTGAAGACGATCTGGCCCGCCGTCGGCGTCAGGAATTTGGTGAGGAGGTTGAAGCAGGTCGTCTTGCCCGCGCCGTTCGGTCCGATCAGCGCATGGATCGCACCGCGACGCACACGCAGGTTCACGCCGTTGACGGCCGTGAAACCCCTGAATTCCTTGGTCAGTCCGCGTGTTTCCAGAATCGTGTCGCCGAGAATCATGTTCCCTTCCGTACGAAGTCAGGCGAAGCACCGGGAAGATTCGCGAGAAGCGTCCGCGAAACAGGTCAGCGGATGAGCGGGCTGCCCCGGGCGCCGTGTTACGCCTCGAGGGTGGTCTCCCGCGCCGACGCGTATGCACACTGCGCCACATTGTCTCGCCGTTGGTGCAGTGCAATCATCGGGATTTGCACTTATAGGGGTGGCCGCCATGTCGCACGCGGCTGTGCATGGTTTTTCACGCCGCTTTTTTGACACGTGCATCATCGTGCGTTGACCATCCGCAAGGCCCCGCACGCACGCCACAAAAAAGCCGTGCGGCTGCACGGCTTGCATGGATCTTGCCGGACGAACCGGCGTTATTCGGAACCATCGGCACCGCCGCTGCAACAGCAGCAGCTTGTTTCGCATAGCGAATCAGCGGGCGTCATCATGACGGCCCGCTGTCGTGCGTGCCAGCGTTCCGTCACGCGGCCGTCACCGCCGGCTCCGTGCGCACCGGCGTCGCTTCGCGCGCCGCGCGGCGATCGGCACGAATCATGTCGCTCGCGCGCTCGGCGATCATCAGCGTCGGCGAATTGGTGTTGCCCGATGTAATGAACGGCATCACCGATGCATCGACGATTCGCAGCCCGGCGATGCCGCGCACGCGCAGCCGGCTGTCGACCACCGCGCGCTCATCGTCGGCACGCCCCATCCGGCAGGTGCCGACCGGATGGAAGATCGTCGTGCCGACCGCGCCGGCCGCCTCGATCAGCTCGGCTTCGCTCCGGTATTGCAGGCCCGGCAGGATTTCCTCGGGGCGATAACGCGCGAGCGCAGGCGCGGACGCGATCCGGCGCGTGAGGCGCAGCGCGTTCGCGGCAACGTGGCGATCGTGGTCAGTCGACAGATAGTTCGGTGCGATCGCGGGTGCCGCGCCCGGATCGGCGCTCGCGATATGCACGCTGCCGCGCGACGTCGGCCGCAGATGGCACACGGACGCCGTGAACGCGTTGAAGCTGTGCAGCGGCTCGCCGAAGCGTTCGAGCGACAGCGGCTGCACGTGATATTCGAGATCGGGGCGCGTGAGCGCGGGATCTTCGGAATCGGATTTCGCGAACGCGCCGAGCTGCGACGGCGCCATCGACATCGGCCCACGCTGCAGCAGCGCATATTCGGCGCCGATCATCAGCTTGCCCCACCAGTGCGCGGACAGCGTGTTGAGCGTGCGCACGCCTTGGACGCGAAACGCCATCCGCAATTGCAGGTGATCCTGCAGGTTTTCGCCGACGCCCGGCAGATCCTGCACGACGTCGATGCCGAGCGCCTGCAGCCGCCGGCCATCGCCGATACCCGACAGCTCGAGCAGCTGCGGCGAATTCACCGCGCCGGAAGTCAGCAGCACCTCCGCGCGGGCCCGCGCGACGTAATCCGTGCCGCCGCCGTGGTATTCGACGCCGACCGCGCGCCGCCCGTCGAAGATCACGCGCTGCGCCTGCGCGCCGGTGATCACGGTCAGGTTCGGGCGCGCCATCGCGGGCCGCAGGAACGCCTTCGACGTATTCCAGCGCACGCCGCGCTTCTGGTTCACCTCGAAATAGCCGACCCCGGAATTGTCGCCACGGTTGAAATCGTCGGTTGCCGGGATGCCTGTCTGCTGCGCGGCCTGCGCGAACGATTCGAGGATCTCCCAGCGCAGCCGCTGCTTCTCGACACGCCAGTAGCCGCCCGCGCCGTGCGCGTCGCTCGCGCCCGCATGATGATCCTCGCTGCGCTTGAAGATCGGCAGCACGCTGTCCCACGACCAGCCGGCGTCACCGGTTTCCTGCGCCCAGCTGTCGTAATCCTCGCGCTGGCCGCGCATGTAGATCATCCCGTTGATCGACGAGCAGCCGCCGAGCACACGGCCGCGCGGATACGACAGCGCACGGCCGTTGAGCGCGGCTTCGGGTTGCGTCTTGTAGAGCCAGTCGGTGCGGGGATTGCCGATGCAATACAGATAGCCGACCGGGATATGGATCCAGTGATAGTCGTCCTTGCCGCCCGCTTCGAGCAGCAGCACGCGGATGTCGGGATCCTCGGTCAGGCGGTTCGCGAGCACGCAGCCCGCGGTGCCCGCGCCGACGATCACGTAATCGAATTCGCCTTCTAGCGTGCGTTGGGTAGTCACGGTTTGTCTCCTGTCACGCGGCGCAACGCCGCGCGTCATTTTCAGCATAGTGCGTCGCGAGCCGCGCTTGCGGCCCCGCGCGCCACGACCGATGAAGCGTACTCCGGCCGCCGGCCGCCGATCCAATGAGTTATGCTGAACTGCGTTATAAGCTGCGCTCATATCACGACGATGGATCTCACCCTGCTCCGCGCGTTCGCGACCGTCGCGCGCGAAGGCAACCTGACGCGCGCCGCCGTGCAGCTGCACCTGACGCAGCCGGCGGTGAGCCTGCAGATCAAGCATCTGCAGGAAACGCTCGGCGTCACGCTGTTCACGCGCACGTCGCGCGGCCTCGCGCTCACACGCGACGGCCAGACGCTGCTGCCGCATGCGGAACGCGCGCTTGCCGCGGCCGCCGACGTGCAGCGCGCCGCTGCTGCGCTGCGGCACGAGGTGCGCGGCCGGCTGCGGATCGGCACGATCCTCGATCCGGGTTTCCTGCGGCTCGGCGGCTTCCTGCGCGCGCTCGTCGAAACCCACCCGCAGATCGAGACGGCGCTGCGGCACGGAATGTCGGGCTGGGTGATCGAACAGGTGCGCACGCAGGCGCTCGACGTCGGCTACTACATCGGCCGGCCGGGCGAGGACGATCCGCTCGACGGCGCGCTGTTCCACACCGTCACGCTCACGCATTTCCAGTACCGCGTGCTCGCGCCGGCCGGCTGGAAGGAGCGCGTGCAGCGCGCACACGACTGGCGCTCGCTTGCCACGCTGCCGTGGATCTGGACGCCGCCTGCGTCCGCGCACCACCGGCTGCTGTCGCGGCGCTTCGCCGAAGCCGGTGCGCAGCCGCTCAAGGTTGCCGAGGTCGACCAGGAGCAGTCGATGCTCGATCTCGTCAAATCGGGGATCGGGTTGACGCTCGCGCGCGACTCGACCGCGCTGGCCGAAGCGCACGCGCATGCGCTGACGATCGTCGAGCCCGTGACGGTGCCGACCGAGCTGACGTTCGTGACGCTCGCCGAGCGGCGCGACGAACCGGCGATCGCGGCCGCGCTGCGGCTGATCGAAGCGCAGTGGGCGATATGAGTACTGCTGATGGCACGCCGGCTGGCCGCGCACCGGGCGTCAACGCCTGACCCCGTCTCCGGCCGGCAGCCGGCGACCGTGCGGGCCATCGCGTGCGCGTGAACCGTGCAATCACGGGGCGAGCCTCCCGGCCGCGTCGTGTCGCCGCGTCCCGCCGCTCGTCACGCCACCTTCGCGGGCTTTTTGCTAGATTGTGCGTTCGCACACCGCGAGACCCCGATTGAAGGAGACCCGCATGGCCCGCAACATCGAGATCAAAGCCCGCGCCCGCGAATTCGACCGGCTGCGCGAACGCGCGGCGACCCTCGCGACCGAAGCGCCGCTGTTCTATCGCCAGCAGGACTTCTTCTATGACGTGCCGCGCGGCCGGCTGAAGCTGCGCCGCTTCGAGGACGGCACGCCGGCCGAACTGATCTTCTACCAGCGCGACGACCGCGACGGCCCGAAGGCGTCGTACTACACGCGCAGCCCGGTGACAAATCCCGACGCGATGCACGCGCTGCTGGCCACCGCGCTGACCACGCGCGGCATCGTGACGAAGGAACGGCACGTGTACCTTGCGGGCCGCACGCGCATCCACCTCGACCGTGTCGACGGTCTCGGCGATTTCATCGAGCTGGAAGTCGTGCTCGGCCCCGATGACGACGAAGCCGGCGGCGAAGCCGAAGCACACGACGTGTTCGCGAAGCTCGGCGTGTCGCAGGACGATCTCGTCGCAGTTGCGTACGTCGACCTGCTGAACGCCGACACGCCGCACGAAGTGGCCTGATCCGGCCCTGCCCCAAGGCGGCGCAACCCGCGCCGCCTTCAACCCTGCCGCCGCGCGGTTACCGCGTCAGGCGGCGCCGGGCGCCAGGTGCGCGAGCGGCAGCGCACCGTTGCGCTTGAAGGTCGTCAGCACGATGTTCGAGCGCACGCTGTCGACGCCCGGCACACGCATCAGCTTCTTCATCACGAACTGCGACAGCGCGTTCAGGTCGGGCGCAACGATTCTCAGCAGGTAGTCGGCATCGCCCACCACCGCGTGGCATTCGAGCACTTCGGGCAGCACGTCGATCTGCTGCTGGAACTGCTCGATGATCGAATCGCCGTGGTGCTTGAGCTTGAGGCTCGTGAACGCGGTGACGCCGAGCCCGAGCTTTTCGGGGCGCAGCATCACACGGTAGCCTTCGATCACGCCGGCAGCCTCGAGCCGCTGCAGCCGCCGGCCGATCTGCGACGGCGACAGCGGCACCTCCTCGCCGAGCTGCTGATGCGTCGCGCGGCCGAAGCGCTGCAGCACGTCCAGCAGCGCGAGATCGAAGTGATCGAGTTCCAGCATGAGCATTCTCCGCATTGATTCGTGATTTTATGCGCGATTATCGCATCATCTAGCGAATCTACGCCAATATTGCGCCCATTCCGCGCGCAGCCCGCTCTACACTTGCATGATTCCAACTCACCGCGTGCAGAGCCAGATCATGTCCACCGTCGTCACCGCGAAACTGCAGGAGCAGTTCGATGCGGGCCTCGAAACCCGCGCCGATTTCACCATCGATCAGCCGTTCGCGCGTTACGGCCAGGTCGACCACGCGGTGTGGAAGCAGCTCTATGCACGCCAGTCGGCGCTGTTGCGCGGGCGCGCATGCGACGCGTTCGTCGCTGGACTGGGGAAGATCGACCTGCCGGCCGACCGCGTGCCGTCGTTCGCCGACGTGAACCGTCAGTTGAAACCGGCGACGGGCTGGGAGATCGTCGCGGTGCCGGGCCTCGTGCCCGACCGGGTGTTCTTCGAGCATCTCGCGAACCGGCGCTTCCCCGTTACCTGGTGGATGCGCCGTCCCGACCAGCTCGACTACCTGCAGGAACCCGACTGCTTCCACGACCTGTTCGGCCACGTGCCGCTGCTGATCGACCCGGTGTTCGCCGACTACATGCAGGCGTACGGCCGCACCGCGCTCGCGGTCGCCGACGATGAAGCGGCGCTGACGCGCCTCGCGCGGCTCTACTGGTATACGGTGGAATTCGGGCTGATCCGCGACCCGCGCGGCACGAACGGGCTGTCGATCTACGGCGCCGGGATCGTGTCGAGCAAGGGCGAAAGCCTGTACAGCCTCGAAAGCGCGGCGCCGAACCGGCTCGGTTTCGACCTCGAGCGCGTGATGCGCACGAAGTACCGGATCGACACCTTCCAGAAGACCTACTTCGTGATCGACGATTTCGCGCAGCTGTTCGCGCTCGCCGACGTCGACGGCCGTGCGCTGGCCGACCGGCTGGCGGCGCTGCCCGAGTTTGCCGCCGGCGCGGTGCTCGATACAGATCGCGTGCTGCATCGCGGCACGGGCGAAGGCTGGCCGGACGACGCCGACGCGTGACGTTCGAGGGCGCCGGAACGCGCCGCTGCCGGACTCCCGATCGCCGTCTCCGGATGGCCGTCCCGCAACTATGAAACAATGACCGGTGCCGGCTTCGCCGCGCGGCGCAGCCGTGCGCGGGCGCCGTTACCGACCGAGAGGTGCAAGATGATCCACAAGCTCACATCAGAAGAACGCAAGACCCGGCTCGAAGGCCTGCCGCTCTGGACGGCCGTCCCGGGCCGCGATGCGATCCAGCGCAGCCTGCGCTTCGCCGATTTCAACGAAGCGTTCGGCTTCATGACGCGCGTCGCGATCAAGGCGCAGGAAATGAACCACCATCCGGAATGGTTCAACGTGTACAACCGTGTCGACGTCACGCTGTCGACCCACGATGCCGACGGGCTGACCGAACGCGACATCGAACTGGCGCTGTTCATCGACCGTGCCGGCGCACACGCGCAACCGGCCGCCTGAGGCCTTCCTCTACCGCCGCGCGTCTTTCGATGCGCGGCGCGTCAACTTTTCATTTCGATGAACGTTTTCTAGGATGTAGTCAGCGAAAGCCTTCAGCTTTCCAAGCCATCCTTAAGGCGCACGTAAGTCTCGTACGCATTCCGCGCCTTGGGGTCCAATCCTTCCAGTTGTAGCGCGCTTTCGCGCTGTACAATCAGCAGCGCATACGGCTTGGAAAGCGCGCTGGCCTCTTCGCAGAGTTTGAGTTCGTCGCCGCTCGACGGCGAGCGGGCGCGCCAGAAATTGATCGCGGCTTCTAGGTCGTTGATCGAAATATCGGACATGTTTGGATTTAATCGTTCGCTGGCCGCCATGCTTGATGTCAGGTGTTGCGGCGCCCCTGTGGAAACGGCGTCGTGCTGTCCGCGTGCCTAAACCGCCAACCCATTGTACTTGAGCGAACTTCATGCGACTCCTTCTGATCGAAGACGACCGCCCCATCGCACGCGGTATCCAGAGCAGCCTCGAGCAGGCTGGCTTCACCGTCGACATGGTGCATGACGGCATCTTTGCCGAACAGGCGCTGGCACAGAACCGCCACGAACTCGTGATCCTCGACCTCGGCCTGCCGGGCATCGACGGGATGACGCTGCTCACGCGCTTCCGCCAGACCAACCGCCACACGCCCGTCATCGTGCTGACCGCACGCGACGAGCTGAACGACCGGATCCAGGGCCTGAACTCCGGCGCCGACGACTACATGCTCAAGCCGTTCGAGCCGGCCGAGCTCGAAGCGCGCATCCGCGCGGTGATGCGCCGCAGCGGCCCGCACAGCGACATGCCGCGTCCGGAAGTGTCGCTTGGCGGTGTCCGCCTGTCGGGCGTCGATCGCCGCATCTTCAACGACGACAAGCCGCTCGAACTGTCGCCGCGCGAATTCGCGGTGCTCGAAATGCTGCTGCTGCGTCACGGCCGCGTCGTCAGCAAGGCCCAGTTGCAGGATCACCTCACGCACTTCGGCGGCGATCTCGGCGACACCGCGATCGAAGTCTACGTCCACCGCGTGCGCAAGAAACTCGAGCAGTGCCGTGTCGAAATCGTCACGGTGCGCGGCTTCGGCTACCTGCTGCAGGAAATCCGCCAGACGGCAAGCGTCTGAGCGGCACCGCACGCCGGGCGGCCACGTGCCGCCCGCGTGTACGCGCTGCTTCGCGTCGCGGCCCGGCGCACGACCGCGCCGCTCCCCGTGAGCGGCGCTTATCCATTTGCCCGTCGAAATGTCTCCTGATCCGGCTGTGACCACCAGCCTGCGCCGCTCGCTGCTTCGGCGCCTCGCCGCCCCGCTGTCGATGCTCGCGCTGATGAGCGGCCTGATCGCCTACTGGCTCGCGTGGCAATACACGCAGCACGTGATCGACCGCTCGCTCGCCGATCTCGCGACCGCCATCTCCAAACAGATCCAGATCGCCGGCCCCGACGCGCCGTTCACGGTGCCGCCGCTCGCGCAGGCGATGTTCTCCGATCCCGCCGAAGCGCTGATCTACCGGATCAGCGATGGCGAACAGGAACTCGCCGGCGATCCCAAGCTGCCGCTGCAGGGCATCAACGTGCGCCGCATGCATCACGCATACGTGTTCGAGGCCGAGTACGACAACCGTGCGGTGCGGGTTGCGCAGGTGCGCGTCGACGACGTCGAGGGCGGCAAGCCGATGGTCGTCGAGGTCGCGCAGCCGGTGCGGCACCGCTACCGGATCGCGGCCGAGTTCCTCGTCGCGATCATGATGCCGCTGCTGCTGCTGCTGCTCGCGGGCTGGGGCATCGTGTGGCGCGTCGTGAACCAGCAGCTCGGCCCGCTCACGCACCTGGCCGATTCGCTGAACCGGCAGACCCACACGTCGCTGGAACCGGTCGACGAAACCGAGGTGCCGCTGGAAATCCGGCCGCTGACGAGCGCGATGAACGCGCTGCTCGGCCGCCTGAAGACGGCGCTCGACGCGCAGCGCAAGTTCATCGCCGATGCCGCTCACCAGTTGCGCACGCCGCTCACGGCCGTGAAGCTGCATGCCGAGCAGGCGGCCGTGGCGCGCGACCCGCACCAGACCTTCGCCGCGGTGCGCGAACTGCGCGCGGCCGCCGACCGCGCGGTGCGGCTGTCCAACCAGTTGCTGTCGCTCGCCCGTGCGGAGCCAGGTGAACAGGCCGCGCGATTCGTCGACGTCGACCTCGCGGCGATGGCGTTCGAGACAGGTGCCGAATGGGTGCCGCGCGCGCTTGCGTCGCACGTCGACCTCGGCTTCCAGCGCACCGACGATCCGGGTGACGACGAGAAGCTGGTCGTGCGCGGCAACCCCGTGCTGTTGCGCGAGGTGATCGCGAACCTGCTCGACAATGCGCTGAAGTACGTGCCGCTCGCGCGGCCGGACGGCGCACGGATCACGGTGAACGTTGCGCGCGGCGCACTCGAGGACGGCCAGCCGGCCGCCGAGATCGTCGTCGAGGATAACGGCCCCGGCGTGCCTGCCAACCAGCAGGCCGACCTGTTCAAGCGCTTCTTCCGCGGCGACGCGCAAAGCGGCAACGGCGTCGAGACGGGCGCCGGGCTCGGCCTCGCGATCGTGCACGACATCATCGCGATGCACGGCGGCACCGTCTCGTACGAGGATGCATCGGAAGGCGGCTCGCGCTTCGTGGTGCGGGTGCCGCTGGTCGCGCGCACCGAGAAGCCGGCCAGCGAAACACCGGCCGCCGCGTCGACGCACTGAGGAATCGAGAAACTGAGGGACTCGCGGCGGGCGGCAGCTGATCGGGCCGCGCGCCGGATGAGGAAGGCGGAAAGGACGGCGGCACGATGCGGCGGCCTTCCGCTGAAACGGCAGCGGCAGCGCACGATGCGCCGCCACCTGCGTCACTTCTTGCTTTTCTTGTCCTTCGATCGGGACTCGGACTTGCCGTCCTTCTTGTCCTTCTTCTTTTTCTTCTTCCCGCCCTCGTCGGACGTCGCGAGCAGCGTGCCGCGGCACGACGACGCGCCGCAATGGCACGCGTACTCGCGCTTGAGCTTCTTCGTCAGCTTCGCGTCGATCACGAGGCCGTAGTCGTAGAACAGTTCCTCTTCCGGCCCGATGTCGCGCAGCGCGTGGATGTACACGCGGCCTTTGACTTCCTCGGCTTCGCAGTTCGGCGCGCACGAGTGGTTGATCCAGCGCGCGCTGTTGCCGTCGATCTTGCCGTCGATCACCCCGCCCTCGTCCAGCGCGAAGTAGAACGTATGGTTCGGTTCGCTCGGGTCGTGCGGGTGGCGGCGCAGCGCCTCCTTCCACGAAATTCGTTCGCCCTTGTATTCCACTACGCGCTCGCCGGCCTTGATCGGCGCCACGGCGAACACGCCCTTGCCGTGTACTCCCGAGCGGCGCACCGCGATCCTGCGTGAACTCATCGAACGAATCCTTGTGAAGACGACTTGAATGGAAGTCGGCCGTAGTCACGGCCCGGCGTCGCGCAAAACGAAAACGCGGCACCGGTTGGTGCCGCGTCGGGGCATGCGGCGAATCACCCGCATCCTACACGTTCACGATTGCTTCGTTCAACATCACGCGCAATATTGCGCGCGCGGTGCTCAACGCTGGCCGAATGCGATGTCGCCGAACAACGCCTTGTGCTCGCGCGGCTGCGAACGCCAGTATTGCGGCGGCGCCGTTACCTGCGCGCCGAGCTCGGCCGCCGCGTGCCACGGCCAGCGCGGGTCGTACAACATCGCACGCGCCATCGCGACGAAATCGGCATCGCCGGCCTCGATGAGCCGGTTCGCATGCGCGGGCTCGTTGATCAGGCCGACGGCGATCGTCGGCATGCCGACCGCGCGCTTCACGGCCTGCGCGAACGGCACCTGGTAGCCGGGCGACAGCGGAATCTTCTGCAGCGGCGACACGCCGCCGGACGACACGTCGATCCAGTCGCAGCCGCGGCGCTTCAGTTCGTGCGCGAACGCGATCGTATCGTCGAGCTCCCAGCCGCCTTCCACCCAGTCGGTCGCGGACACGCGCACGCCGACCGGTCGGTCCTCCGGAAACGCCGCGCGCACGATCTCGAAGATCTCGAGCGGAAAGCGCATGCGGTTTTCGAGCGAGCCGCCGTATTCATCGGTGCGCTGGTTCGCAAGCGGCGACAGGAACTGATGCAGCAGGTAGCCATGCGCCGCGTGCACTTCGATCGCGTCGATGCCGAGCCGTGCTGCCCGCTTCGCCGAGGCCGCGAACGCGTCGCGGATCCGGTTGAGGCCGGCAGCATCGAGTGCGAGCGGCGGCGTCTCGCCGTCCTTGTGCGGCACGGCCGACGGCGCATGCGGCAACCAGCCGCCGTCGGAGACGGACACGAGCTGGCCGCCCTGCCACGGCACGTTGCTCGATGCCTTGCGCCCCGCATGCGACAGCTGCATCGCAATGCGGACCGGCGAATGCTTGCGGATCGCGGCCAGCACCGGCTTCAACGCGGCTTCGGTCGCGTCGTCCCAGAGGCCGAGGTCGCCATGCGTGATGCGCCCGTCGGGTTCCACCGCGGTCGCCTCGATGCAAAGCAGCCCCGCGCCCGACAGTGCGAGATGGCCGAGGTGAATCATGTGCCAGTCGGTCGCCTCGCCGCGTTCGGCCGAATACTGGCACATCGGGGAGATCACGATCCGGTTCGGAAGGGTCACGCCGCGCAGCGTGAACGGGGAAAACAGCGCAGTCATGGAAGCCGCTCGCCAGGAAAGGTAAGAGCGGACGAGCGTAGCATGCAGGCGGCAAGCGTGCCGCCGGCGCGTTCGGCAGTAAGCGGATGGTCAGGTACGACCGGCGGCCGGTTGCCGGCAACGGAGAAAAGGCTGCGCATACGGCGACGCGCCGGCTTGCAACGAATGCGGACCGGGCAACCTCTGCGCGGCGAACCGCGGTGCCGCTGGCGGCGTCAGAGTCCGACGCTGTCGAGCCACTCCGCGAACATGCGTCGTGCGGCCGCCTCGAGCGCGGGGCCGTGCCGAGCGGTATCGGCGCGCAACTGGCGCGCGTCGATGCCTGGCGTCGCCGCGATTTCGCCGGCGTTCGCGATCAGCCACGGTTCGAAACGGTCGGTGCGGATTTCCGGATGGCATTGCAGTGCCAGCACGTGCCGGCCCCATGCGAATGCCTGGTGACGGCAGGCCGGGGTCGATGCGAGATGAATCGCCCCGCCCGGCAGGTCGAACGTGTCGCCATGCCAGTGCAGCATCGACGTCGCCGCACCATCGAGATGGCGCAGCGGCGACGCGCGACCGGCATCGGTGAGCGTCAGCGGCGTCCAGCCGAGTTCATGCCGGGCAGCCGGATAGACGCGCGCACCGAGCGCCCGGGCGATGAACTGCGAACCGAGACAGATCCCGAGGATCGGCAACCCGGCGTCGATGCGCTGGCGCACGAGCGCCGCGAGCGGCGCGATCGTCGGATACTGCGCATCGTCGTACACGCTGAGCGGCCCGCCGAGCACGACGAGAAGCGACGGCTCGAGCACGTCGAGCACCTCGACCCGCGACGACCCGACGTCGACGTAGCGCACCCGCCGGCCCCGTTCGCCGAGCACCTGCTCGAAGCTCCCGAGATCCTCGAAATGCACGTGGCGGATCGCCACGACTTCAGCGTTCATCATCGGCCTCCCGGTCGATCGACGGACGTCAGCCGGCGAAAATCTTCCAGGTCTTCTTCTGCGTCGCCGCGTCGGCCTCTTCCTGCACCGAGCAGTCGAGACGCAGATCGCTGTCGGACATCGAGATGTCGAGCGCCGCGCAATGATGCACGGTCTTCTTCGACAGCTTGCCCGGCTGGAAGTGAGCGCACGTCAGGCACATGCGCTGCGGCGGCGTCGCACCGGCCACCTGCAGTTCGCGCAGCGTCTTCAGCAGCGCGCGATACAGTGCGCCCTGCTCGTCCGCGCCGAGCTTGCCGACCGCTTTCGTCAGGAATTCAGGCCATTGCAGCGCCTTCTTCGCGGCCGTCCGGCCACGGGCCGACAGGCGCACGGCCAGCGCGCGGCCATCGTCCAGCGCACGGCGCTTCTCGACGAGCCCCTTCGTTTCGAGCGTGCTCACCGCATCGCTCGTGGTCGCCGCGGTCAGCTGCGTCTCGCGCGCGATCTCGCCGAGCCGCATCGGGCCCTTGCGCTGCAGCAGCAGCACGAGAATCTCGCCCTGCGTCGGCGTGAGGCCTGCGCCTTCCGCCCAATCCCATGCCTGGCTTCGCATGGCCGTACTCAACCGCAGCAGGCTGTGGGTCACACGTCCCGAAGCCTGATTCCCGTAAACGCCTTCGCTCATAGTCTTTTCGCTTTGCCGCCGCCCGGTTTGCCGAGCGGCCGTAGTGTGGAGATCGAATGTCTATCTCAAAACAGACATGCTCTTGCGAGTATGTCAGCACGGCCGTCGCGAGGGCACACGCGGCGGTCGCGTTCGCGGCGACCGGTAAGACACGCATCGTTCCGGTGTCCGCAAAGCCGACATTCTAAGCGAGAGCGGAAAATCGCACAGCTAAGTTATCCCCTTCATTCTGTGGAAAATCGCTGGATAACCAAAATTTTTCGTTGTGCCTGCAATGCCGAACGCCCGCCGAACGGTGCGCAAGGGCATTTTCCTGTTCGGATCGGCCACCGGGCCGACCGCAACGATCCACCGGGTTATCCCGCGCACAGACCGTTGACTTTGCTGAGGAATATCAGGTTATCCACAGATTTTCAGGACAACCGGCAACGATTTCGGCGGCAATCGGGGCCGCCGGTCGTTCAGTGAATCGCGACTCGGTCGACCCCGTAATCTGCAAAACATTTTTTCACTCGCGCCAACGTAAGCACTGCTGGCGGACCGTCTCATTGAGCGATTTTTCCTGTTTGAAAACGGTTCTCAACCACGACGCGTCGTTCACGCGCGCCTTGGCGAGCGCGCCGATCTCGTCGAGCGCCGCGCGCGAACCGAGCGCGGCCGCATGCGGCGCGATCCGGTCGAGCGTGTCGAGGATGTCTTCGGCGATCGTTCGGCGCTCACCCGTCTGAGGATTCACGCAGGTGCCCTCGAGCCCGAAGCGGCACGCCTCGAAACGGTTGAACGTGTAGACGAGGTAGTCGTCCTCGGACAGCTTCAGCGGCCGGTCGGTCAGCAGGTAGCGCGCGAGCGTCTGGATGTAGCAGGCGATCGCCGCCGCGCGGTCGACCGACAGCGGCGTGTCCATCACGCGGACCTCGATCGTCCCGTAGCCGGGCTTGGGCCGGATGTCCCAGTAGAAATCCTTCATCGAGTTGACGACGCCGGTGTTCACCATCTTCGTGAAGTACTCCTCGAAGCTGTCCCAGGTCAGCACGAACGGCGCGCGGCCCGACAGCGGGAACGCAAACACCGAATTCAGGCGCGCCGAATGGAAGCCGGTGTCGACGTTCTGCACGAACGGCGACGACGCGGACAGCGCGATGAAGTGCGGAATGAAGCGCGACATCGAGTGCAGCAGGAACAGCGCGCTGTCGGGATCGGGGCAGCCGATGTGCACGTGCTGGCCGAACACGGTGAACTGCTTCGCGAGATAGCCGTACAGCTCGGAGATGTACTGGAAGCGCGGCGCATCGTAGATCTGCCGGTCGCTCCATTGCTGGAACGCATGCGTGCCGCCGCCCGCCAGCCCGACGTTGAGCTGATCGGCCGCCTTCACGAGCACGTCGCGGATCGCGTGCAGCTCGCTGACCGCCTGCTCGTGCGAATGGCAGATGCCGGTCGACAGCTCGATCATGCTCTCGGTGATTTCCGGCGTGATGTTGCCCGGGAAGGTCTCGCCCTGGATCAGGCGCATCAGGTCGGACGCCGCTTTGGTCAGGTCGTAGTTGTGCGTGTTGACGACCTGGATCTCCAGTTCGACGCCGAACGTAAACGGCTCGGAATTGACGAAGGTTTCGAGTGCCATGGCAGGTTCCGGAATCAGTTGCCGTCGCTGCGCTCACCGACCGCCGACAGGCAACGGTACACGATGAACGGGCTGACGAGCTGCAGGATCACGATCGTGCACATCACGATCGCGCGCAGGTGCGGGTCGAAATTCGGATAGAGCTGGTAGGTGTCGTCGACGAGCAGGTACGACAGCGCGGACATCGGCGTGAGCGCGATGCCGAGCGCGATGCCCTGCTTCATCCCGATGCCGCTCGGCTTCGCGAACGCGACGACGCCGGCCAGCTTCGCGACGAGCCGCGTGACGATCAGCACGATCGCGAGCAGCCCGCCGAGCGCGATGTCGCCCCACGTGAACGACGTGAGCGTGAGGACGAACAGGGTCACCGTCAGCAGCCAGCCCGCGGTACCGAAGTGCTCGGGCCACAGTTGCGGGCGCGCTTCGAGGTTCTTCACGATGATGCCGGCGAGCAGCAGCGTGAGCAGCGTCGACAGCTTCAGCGCCTGGGCAACGGCGATCGCGAGCATCACGAGCCCGAACAACGCAACGAACGAATGCTCGTCGCGCATCGTTGCAGTCATGTGGCGGAACAGGTAGTTGCACGAGCGCGCAACGACATACGCGACGATGAACGAACCCGCGAGCAGGTAGAGCGGCTGCAGGATCGTCGCGAAAACGTTGCCGTACGCTTCCTGGTGGAGCCAGCTGGTCACGAGCTTGGTCAGTACGATCGCATAGACGCTGTTGAGCGCGGTGAGCGTGATGAGGCGTTGCGACACCTGCCCTTCCGCGCGCAGTTCGGTCTTCAGCTGGATCACCATCGACGGCGACGTCGCGATCGCGATCGCCGACAGCACCAACGCGACCATCCCCGACACACCGAGCGCGAGCATCACGAACAGCACCAGCACGAACGTCAGCGTGGCTTCGGCGAGGCTCGACGCGATGAGCCACGGATTGCGCCGGATCCAGCGCAGGTCGAGACGGCTGCCGAGCTCGAACAGCAAGAGGCCGAGCGCGACGTCGATCAGCAACCGTGAGGTTTCGTCGGTGCTGGCATCGATCACGCCGAATCCGAACGATCCGGCGATGAGACCGATCACCGCATAACCGGTGATGCGAGGCAGACGCCATGCGCGATAGCAAAGCTCGCCACACAGGCCGGCCGCGAACAGCGCGAGCCCGGCCCAGAACACGGCATCCGGCGTAAGCGGCCAGTTGGGCAGGAATGAGAACGCCGACTTCATCGTGGTGACTTCTCCTTTGGAAGCGACCGCCAGCGACGCGGGGTCAAGCGTCAGAAATGGATGCGCGCCGGCTGGGTATCGCCCCGAATGTGATTGTTGTGTCGACGACGGCGGGACATGGGATCCGCCTTTTCCGCCACAGGGCGGAAAGTCGTTCAGGTTGCCGATCTGGATTGTCGGCCTGGTGTGTGAACGGACTGCGCAGTCTCGAAGATTCAGATTCGAAATCGTGCCGACCGTTCCATTGAAGCATGTCCGGCGCCTGGCCGGATGAACGCGAAGGAAACCGATTGTGCCACAGCTTTTTCGGTCTGGAACCCATTGAATCGACTCGCGGCGCTGTGCGGCACCACAGGTCTTTGGTTTCAAAGGTTTACTTGTATATATACGTAGTAGAAGTTAACAAAGGACCCACAGTTCTGTGGATAACTCCGGTTTACGCTGATGGATCAACGTGTTGGCGAAACCATAACCGGTTGCACAGGCTGTTCGCGCACAGAGGTTTGAGTTGAGCAACTTTTGGGCCGCTTCACAGCTGTGCCGAGTTGCCCAGTTTACGTCCACTGTGATTACACACGAAGTGCGTGCGGATTTCGCGCGGTTATCCACAGCGTCGAGTGGATAACCTTGCGCGAAAAAGTCGGGAAACTGTGAGCGGCTCGGGTGAGCGGTCAACCGGCCTGGCCGACGCGGCGCGCGCGCAATGCGCGGATCAGGAAGCGTGCGGGGTCGACGGCATCGGCGAGTTCGCGCTCGAGCGGCCACGGCTCGCCTTCGAGTTGCGACGCGATCAGTTCGGCGCCGAGTGCCGCCCATACGAGGCCGCGCGAGCCGAAGCCGAATGCGCCGTAGAGCCCGGGCATGCGCGGCAGGTCGCGCGCCTGCGCGCCGCTCAGCGCGCGAGCATTGGCGATGGCGCCTGCTTCGTCCGCGAGCGGGCCGAGCAGCGGCAGGCGGTCGCCGACGACCCAGCGGAACGCAACGCGGCCGCGCAGTGTGTCGGGATCCGGCAGGTCGCCGACCAGGCCCGGTAGCAGATGCCGTACGCGCTCGATGTTTTCGAGGTGGCCGGCCGCCCGCATCGCGGGATCGACGTCGTCGGGTTCGAACGTCGCGCCGATCAGCAGCGTGCCGTCGCCGAGCGGCACCGCGTAACCGTCGCCGATCGTGGGGCACGGCAGCGGTGCCGTGCAGCCGGCCGGCAGCAACGTGAGTTGACCCCGCACCGGTTGCAGCACGACATGTTGCAGCCCGGCGAGACGCGCGGCGTCGCCGGCATTCGCGACCACGACGACAGGCGCTTCTGCCAGCGTGCCGCCCGCATCGTCGAGTGCATGCCATGCGTCGCCCCGCCGTTCGAGTTTGGCAACGCGGGTGGACGCGAGCAAGCGCACGCGCTCGCCGGCCGCCGCGTATTGGGCCGCGCAAAGGCCGGCCGGCCAGACGGCGCCGCCGTGCGGAAACAGCAGGCCGCCCTGCGCGACCGGCAGGTTCAGATGCGCGCGCGCGGCCTCGACGTCGAGCAGCGACACATAGTCGGATGGTGCACCGAACGCATCGAATGCCTCGCGCATCCGTTCGAAGTCGTCAGTGGATTCCGCGAGATGGATCATCCCGTGCGTGCTGCGCGCGAATGCGTGGCCAGCACGTTCGAGTGCGCGCCAGCGTGCGATCGCATGCAGGAAGCCGCCGCGCGTGAGCCGGCTCGCGACGTTGTCGTCGCGTGTCATCAAAGGATGGAATACACCTGCCGGATTGCCCGACGCGTCGCTCGCGATCCGCTCGTGCCGCTCGATCAGCGTGACTTCCCAGCCGCGCGCGGCCAGACGTTCGACGACCGCGCAGCCTGCCAGCCCCGCGCCGATCACGATCGCACGGCGCGTCGCAACAGGCAGGGCGAGCGGCGGCTCGTGCCGGCGCGCGCGCCAGCGCGGCGCATATTCGCCAACGAGCAGATCGTCGACTTCGCGATACGTGAAACCCGATTTGCCGAGCGCGTGTTTCAACGCGTCGGAACTCGCATGCGCTGCAAACGTGGCGTGTTCCCCGGCGATTTTCGAGAGCGCGCGAACCAGATCGGCCGACTGAAGATCCGCGTCGCTCGATGACGCGAGGCCGTCGAGACAGAACGCGTCGGCGCGCGCGACGATCTTACCCAGCATGTCGATTGCATCGCCGAACGCGAGCGTGAGCACCACGCGCCCTTCGTCGAATTCGAGTCGATGAAGGCCCGGTACGAGCATCGGCCACGCGTCGGCAAGTGCATCGACATCCGCCGATATGGTTGTGTCCGCAACGATATGGGAAGCTGCACGGCGCAGGTCGTCGCGCACGAACGGATGCGGCTCGACTGCGACAAAATGCAGCCGCTCGCAGCGCGCGGGATCGTCGCGCCATGCGGCCCAGGCCGCGAGGAAGCTGCTGCCGGCGCCGAATCCGGTCGCCACGATCGTGAACGTGCGGCGGCCCTGCCAGCGCGCCGGCAGCCCGTTGCCCGCGACGAACATGCGATGCGCAAGCGCGCCGGATGCGCCGCGGTGGAGATCGCCGAACTCGGGCGAGGCGAGCGTGCCGTCGTCGCGAAGCGCGAGCGTGGCGGGAACAAGTCGGTCGGTCATGCGAAACAAAAAACGTGGCAGCCAAGCCTGGCAAGGGATTGCGCGGGGCCGTCCGACCGGTCGTTGGAAAAAGCCAACGGCGCGGCGCACGGGCGGACCGCGCTGCGTATCCTGTCCGGTTGGCG
The DNA here is from genome assembly GCF_004343765.1 of Burkholderia sp. SRS-25. Lineage (NCBI taxonomy): Bacteria > Pseudomonadati > Pseudomonadota > Betaproteobacteria > Burkholderiales > Burkholderiaceae > Burkholderia > Burkholderia sp. SRS-25. The sequence continues at coordinate 52,223 of NZ_PTXM01000016.1, read as the reverse complement.
CTGGTCAAAAACCGGGCAGTCGATGATTCATTCGGCGAAATACCGATGAAAATCTTTGAAACCCTTGTCGTTATTGGGTTTGCGCTGCGCTATCATAGCAACGCCGTACCGCGGGGTGGCCACCGGCTCACCGGAGGGCGCGTCGCGCGGGCCAGGATTCGGCGCTGTGTCGTCGGAGTCTGACTCTCGACGGCACGGTTCGCGCACGTATAATCGGCGCGTTCGCGCTGTTCGTGTCAACCTAACCTGATAAAGGAACCTTAATGAACAAACAGGAACTGATCGACGCCGTCGCCGCCCAAACGGGCGCCAGCAAGGCTCAAACCGGCGAAACGCTGGACACGCTGCTCGAAGTCATCAAGAAGGCCGTGTCGAAGGGTGATGCGGTTCAGCTGATCGGCTTCGGCAGCTTCGGTTCGGGCAAGCGCGCAGCACGTACGGGCCGCAACCCGAAGACGGGCGAAACCATCAAGATCCCGGCAGCCAAGACGGTCAAGTTCACGGCTGGCAAGGCGTTCAAGGACGCCGTCAACAAGCGTTAAACCAGCGCCTGTTCCAAGAAAAACCCGCCGTGAGGCGGGTTTTTTGTTGGGCGCGCGCGGCATTTTCGCCACAGTCCGCGCCCCTCTTGCAAGATTTAACGGTTGTTTTTACAACGCGTTACGCGTGCACGATCTGCGTGTCGCCGTGATCGTCGTCGTCGTGGGAATCGACATCCCACGCCGGGAACGGATCGTCGAACGCGTGCCATCCGGCCGCGCCGAGCGCGAATTCCGCATCGGTCAGCAGGCACGCATCGAGCTTCGCGCGCCATGCATCCGCGTCGAGCGCGATGCCGATCAGCACGAGTTCCTGCCGGCGGTCGCCCACTGCGCGATCGTCGAGATCGCCGTGCCATTCGGCGCGGATTTCACCGAGCAGCTCGTCGTCGTCCGGCCATTCCGCGCGATCCTGCGCCGCCCACCAAAGCCCCGCCGGGCCATGCCGGCAGACGCCGCCCGCCTGCGACAGCGAACCCGCGATGTCGTTGCGCGTCGCGAGCCAGAAGAAGCCCTTGCTGCGCAGCACGCCCGGCCACTCCTGATGCAGCAGCGCCCAGAGTCGCGCCGGATGAAACGGCCGGCGCGCGCGGTAAACAAAATTGCCGATGCCGAATTCGTCGGCTTCGCCGTGCACGTGCGCATGATGTTCGTCATGGCAGTCCGGGTCGTCGCAATGCGTGTGATCGTGATCGAGCGACGCGAGCCAGCCCGGCGCGTTCGCGGCTTCGTCGAAATCGAAGCGGCCCGTGTTCAGTACTTCGTCGAGCGGCACGTTGCCGAACGTCGACACGACCTGGTGCGCGCGCGGGTTGAGTCGCGCGAGGATGTGCTGCAGGCGGGCGAGGTCGTCCTCGGCGACGAGATCGGCCTTGTTGATCACCAGCACGTCGCAGAATTCGATCTGCTCGATCAGCAGCTCGACGAGCGTGCGGTCATCCTCCTCCGATGCGGCGATGCCGCGCGTCGCGAGCGCATCGTCCGAGCCGTAGTCGCGCAGGAAGTTGTACGCGTCGACCACGGTGACGAGCGTGTCGAGCCGCGCGATCGTCGACAGCGACGTGCCGTCGTCGTCAACGAACGTGAAGGTTTCGGCGATCGGCATCGGCTCCGCGATGCCGGTCGATTCGATCATGATCGCGTCGAAACGGCCTTCCGACGCGAGCGTGCGGATCTCGACGAGCAGGTCGTCGCGCAGCGTGCAGCAGATGCAGCCGTTCGACATTTCGACGAGGCGTTCCTCGACGTGCGACAGCGCCTGCGCGTCGCGCACGAGCGATGCATCGATGTTGACCGCCGCGAGATCGTTGACGATCACGGCCACTTTCAGGCCCGCGCGGTTCGCGAGGATGTGATTGAGCAGCGTGGTCTTGCCGGCGCCGAGGAAGCCGGACAGCACGGTGACGGGCAACGGCTGGTTCATTGCCGGATTCATAGCGATATGCACCAACGGAAAAATTGAAAAAGCGGCCGCGACGCCCTTCAGGGGCGCGATCGTCCCGCGGACGGGCGAAATTGCGGCGTGAGATCCGCATTGTGCATCAAACGCGCGCCGGCCGGCCGCTACGGCGCCAGGCCGCGCTGCGGCACGGGGTCACTGCACGGGCGGCAGCAGTTTCCACTGCGTCAGGATGCCGGCGATCTGCCGTGCATACTTGTCGCGCAGCGACGGGGTTTCCGAATGATAGGCGCCGACTGCCTGCCACGTGTTGCCGTAGCGGTTCATCTTCTGCTTGAGATGCCAGGCGGCGATGTACACGTTCTTGCACGGCTCCATCAGCGTGTCGCGGCCGATTCCATAGCGCGACAGCGTCGGCAGGTGGATCGAATTGATCTGCATCAGGCCGTAGTCGACCGAGCCGTTCGTATTCTTGTTCAGCGCGCCGGGCCGGTTGCGCGACTCCTGCCACGCGATCGCGCGCAGGATCAGCGGATTGACCTGCTGATATTTAGCTGCTTCGTCGAAACAGTCCGCGCGAGCGTTCGCGCTGGCGAAACACGCGCCGGCGGCAATCAACACGATCGAAACGAACCGTCTGTTCATGGTGCGAAATCGACAAGAAAATGCGTGAGGGTCGGGAAAACCCGTGCCTGTTATTCGTGCGGCGAGAATCGTGCCGCCCGTATCATACCGACAGTCCGTCAGCTTGCGACATACAGGAATACGGCCGCCCGGTTATACCGCATTTCCGTGTCGGTCCATCGCGAAACGGGGGCGATGGCCGGCATGCCGGGAATAGCGCCGAATCTTACATATTGCATACGATTCGCCGGATACATGTCGTATGTGAGACAGTCCTCGGATCAATGTGATATTTCGGACATGAAAAACTGCTAATGTCGCCTCTTTCGGACTTGGATCCCAGCACTACCGCCGGAAGTGGCCTGAGCCGGCATCGACCCATTCATCCATGACAAGAAATCGCTTCGTTATGCGGCGTGTCGCCACGACTCTGATCGTCGCCGGCATCATCGTCTCGCAGGCCGCCTACGCTCAGGTCACGCTCAATTTCGTGAACGCGGATATCGACCAGGTCGCCAAGGCGATCGGCGCCGCAACCGGCAAGACCATCATCGTCGACCCTCGTGTGAAGGGGCAGCTCAACCTCGTGGCCGAACGGCCGGTGCCGGAAGACCAGGCGCTGAAGACGCTGCAGTCGGCGCTGCGCATGCAGGGCTTCGCACTCGTGCAGGATCACGGCGTGCTGAAGGTCGTGCCCGAGGCCGACGCGAAACTGCAGGGCGTGCCGACCTACGTCGGCAATGCGCCGCAGGCGCGCGGCGACCAGGTGATCACGCAGGTGTTCGAGCTGCACAACGAATCGGCGAACAACCTGCTGCCCGTGCTGCGGCCGCTGATCTCGCCGAACAACACGGTCACCGCCTATCCGGCGAACAACACGATCGTCGTGACCGACTATGCGGACAACGTGCGGCGCATCGCGCAGATCATCGCCGGCGTCGACAGCGCCGCGGGCGCGCAGGTGCAGGTCGTGCCGCTGCGCAACGCGAACGCGATCGATCTCGCCGCGCAGCTGCAGAAAATGCTCGACCCGGGCGCGATCGGCAACAGCGACGCGACGCTGAAGGTGTCGGTCACGGCCGACCCGCGGACCAACTCGCTGATGCTGCGCGCGTCGAGCGCGTCGCGCCTCGCGGCCGCGAAGCGCCTCGTGCAGCAGCTCGATGCGCCGAGCGCGGTGCCCGGCAACATGCACGTCGTGCCGCTGCGCAACGCCGATGCGGTGAAGCTCGCGAAGACGCTGCGCGGGATGCTCGGCAAGGGCAGCGGCAGCGACAGCGGCTCGTCGGCGTCGTCCAACGATGCGAACAGCTTCAACCAGAACGGCGGCTCGTCGTCGAGCGGCAACTTCTCCACCGGCACGTCGGGCACCCCGCCGCTGCCGTCGGGCGGCCTCGGCGGCTCGTCGTCCTCGTCGTCGTACGGCGGCACGTCCAGCAGCGGCGGGCTCGGCGGCGGCGGCCTGCTCGGCGGCGACAAGGACAAGGGCGACGACAACCAGCCCGGCGGGATGATCCAGGCCGATGCGGCGACCAACTCGCTGATCATCACCGCATCGGATCCGGTGTACCGAAACCTGCGCTCGGTGATCGACCAGCTCGATGCGCGGCGTGCGCAGGTTTATATCGAGGCGCTGATCGTCGAGCTGAATTCGAACACGCAGGGCAACCTCGGCATCCAGTGGCAGGTGGCGAGCGGCCAGTTCCTCGGTGGCACGAACCTGAACCCCACGGCCGGCCTGGGCAACAGCATCGTCAACCTGACGGCGGGCGGTGTGACCAACGCTGCCGGCGGCATCACCGGAGGCGGTCTGGCCGCCAACCTCGGGTCGCTGACCCAAGGGCTCAATATCGGCTGGCTGCACAACATGTTCGGCGTGCAGGGGCTCGGTGCACTGCTGCAGTATTTCGCGGGCGTAAGCGACGCGAACGTGCTGTCGACACCGAACCTGGTCACGCTCGACAACGAGGAAGCGAAGATCGTCGTCGGCCAGAACGTGCCGATCGCGACCGGTTCGTATTCGAACCTGACGAGCGGCAATACGAACAACGCGTTCAATACCTACGATCGTCGCGACGTCGGCCTGACGCTGCACGTGAAGCCGCAGATTACCGACGGCGGGATCCTGAAGCTGCAGCTCTACACCGAGGATTCGGCGGTCGTCGCGGGCACTACGAGCGCGCAGACCGGCCCGACCTTCACGAAGCGCTCGATCCAGTCGACGATCCTGGCCGACAACGGCGAGATCATCGTGCTCGGCGGCCTGATGCAGGACAACTACCAGGTGTCGAACAGCAAGGTGCCGCTGCTCGGCGACATCCCGTGGATCGGCCAGCTGTTCCGTTCCGAATCGAAGGTGCGCCAGAAAACCAACCTGATGGTGTTCCTGCGCCCGGTAATCATCTCCGATCGCAGTACCGCGCAGGAAGTCACGTCCAACCGCTACGACTACATCCAGGGCGTGACGGGGGCGTACAAGTCGGACAACAACGTGATTCGTGACAAGGACGATCCGGTCGTCCCGCCGATGCCGATCGGCCCGAGCCAGGGCGGCACGGCCGCGGGCAACCTGTTCGATCTCGACAAGATGCGTCGCCAGCAGCTGCAGCGCCAGGTCGCGCCGGTGCCGGCCCAGCCGTTGCCTGAAGCGACGCCCGCGCAGCCGCAGAGCGTGCCGCAGCAAGCCGTGCCGCAACAGCCGCTGACGGCCACGCCGGGAGCGTCGCAGTGAGCGACGTGCACGCCTCTTCCACCCACGACGGTGCGCCGGGCGAACGGCAGCCGCCGTCGCCGCTCGCCGCGCGACTGTTGCCGTACGGCTTCGCGAAGAGCGGCCAGGTGCTGATCGCGCACCAGCTCGACGACACGCTCGAGGTGTGGATCAGCGAACGCACGAGCGATGCCGCGCTCGCGGAAATCGCGCGCAACTTCGGCTCGATCTCCGTGCATCGCGTGCCGGCCGACGAGCTCGCGCAGGCGATCAACCATGCGTACGCACGCCAGGACGGCAGCGCCGCGCAGGTGGTCGGCGAGGTCGAAGGCGAAGTCGACCTGTCGCGGCTGATGCAGGACATTCCCGAAGTCGAGGATCTGCTCGAGTCGGAAGACGACGCGCCGATCATCCGGATGATCAACGCGCTGCTCACGCAAGCTGCACGCGAACAGGCGTCGGACATTCACATCGAGCCGTTCGAGAATGCGTCGGTCGTGCGCTTTCGCGTCGACGGCACGCTGCGCGACGTCGTGCGCCCGAAGAAGGCGCTGCACGGCGCGCTGATCTCGCGGATCAAGATCATGGCGCAGCTCGACATCGCCGAGAAGCGCCTGCCGCAGGACGGCCGCATCACGCTGCGCGTCGGCGGGAGGCCGGTCGACGTGCGCGTATCGACGCTGCCGACCGGGCACGGCGAGCGTGCGGTGCTGCGTCTGCTGGAAAAGGATGCGCAGCGGCTGAACCTCGAAGCGCTCGGGATGGGCCGCGACACGCTCGTGCAGTTCGACAAGCTGATCGCGCGCCCGCACGGCATCGTGCTCGTCACGGGCCCGACGGGTTCGGGCAAGACGACCACGCTGTATGCGTCGATGTCGCGGCTCGAAACCGCGACGACGAACATCATGACCGTCGAGGATCCGATCGAATACGACCTCGGCGGCATCGGCCAGACGCAGGTGAACGAGCGGATCGGGATGACCTTCGCCCGTGCGTTGCGCTCGATCCTGCGCCAGGATCCGGACGTGATCATGATCGGCGAAATCCGCGACCTCGAAACCGCGCAGATCGCGGTGCAGGCGTCGCTGACGGGCCACCTCGTGCTCGCGACGCTGCACACGAACGATGCGGCCTCGGCCGTCACGCGTCTGACCGACATGGGTGTCGAGCCCTACCTGCTCGCGTCGTCGCTGCTCGGCGTGCTCGCGCAGCGGCTGGTGCGGCAGCTCTGCCCCGTCTGCAAGGAAGAACGCCAGGAAGAAGGCCGCACCGTGTGGCATCCGGTCGGCTGCGACAAGTGCGGGCATTCGGGGTATTCGGGCCGGCGCGGTGTGTACGAGTTGCTGCTGGTCGACGAGTCGATCCGCTCGCTGATTCACCGCAACGCGGCCGACGCGGAGATTCTCGCCGCCGGCCGGGCGGAAGGGATGCGCACGCTGCGCGACGACGCCGAGCGCTGGCTCGCGTCCGGTGCGACGTCGCTCGAGGAAGTGCTGCGCGTGACGGGAGGCGCATAGCGCGATGCCGGCATTCCGTTTCGAAGCAATCGATTCGGCGGGACGCGCGCAGAAAGGCGTCATCGATGCCGACAGCGCACGCGCCGCGCGCGGGCAACTGCGTACGCAGGGGCTCACGCCGCTCGTCGTCGAGCCGGCCGCCAGCGCGACGCGCGGAGCGCGGTCGCAGCGGCTCGCGTTCGGCCGCAAGCTGTCGCAGCGCGAACAGGCGATCCTTACGCGCCAGCTCGCGAGCCTCCTGATCGCCGGGTTGCCGCTCGACGAGGCGCTCGGCGTGCTGACCGAGCAGGCCGAGCGCGACTACATCCGCGAACTGATGGCCGCGATCCGCGCCGAGGTGCTCGGCGGTCATTCGCTCGCGAATGCGCTGGGCCAGCATCCGCGTGACTTCCCGGAAATCTACCGCGCGCTCGTCGCGGCCGGCGAGCACACCGGCAAGCTCGGCATCGTGCTGTCGCGGCTGGCCGACTACATCGAGCAGAGCAACGCGCTGAAGCAGAAGATCCTGCTGGCGTTCACGTATCCGGGGATCGTCACGCTGATCGCATTCGGCATCGTCACGTTCCTGCTGAGCTATGTGGTGCCGCAGGTCGTCAACGTGTTCGCGAGCACGAAGCAGCAACTGCCCTTGCTGACGATCGTGATGATGGCGCTGTCGGATTTCGTGCGGCACTGGTGGTGGGCGATCCTGATCGCGGTCGTGCTCGTCGTGTGGTTCGTGAAGGCGACGCTGTCGCGCGACGGGCCGCGCCTCGCGTTCGACCGCTGGGTGCTCACCGCGCCGCTCGCGGGCAAGCTCGTGCGCGGCTACAACACGGTGCGCTTCGCGAGCACGCTCGGCATCCTCACCGCGGCGGGCGTGCCGATCCTGCGCGCGTTGCAGGCGGCCGGCGAGACGCTGTCGAACCGCGCGATGCGCGCGAACATCGACGACGCGATCGTGCGCGTGCGCGAAGGCTCCGCGCTGTCGCGCGCACTGAACAACGTGAAGACGTTTCCGCCGGTGCTCGTGCACCTGATCCGTTCCGGTGAAGCGACGGGTGACGTGACGACGATGCTGGATCGCGCGGCCGAAGGCGAAGCGCGCGAGCTCGAGCGTCGCACGATGTTCCTGACGAGCCTGCTCGAGCCGCTGCTGATCCTGGCGATGGGGGGCATCGTGCTCGTGATCGTGCTGGCCGTGATGCTGCCGATCATCGAGCTGAACAACATGGTGCAGTGACGGCCTGACCGCGGGTCGGGCCGTCGCCTTCGGCTTCAGCGCACGTAGATCGCCGGGGACGGCGTGTTGGCGGGCAGCTGGACTTCGGTGCGGGCGCCGTTGCGCTCGACGATGATCGAGCGGGGGCGGACTTCGGCGAGCTTCGCGCCAGACGTGACGTCTGCGCCGAGCGACACGGCACGCGGCGGTTCGCCACCGACACCGATGATCGCGGCGCCGCCATGGTCGAGCGCGAGGATGCCGAACAGGTGGATGTCCTGCACGGGATTCTTGTCGAGCTGACCGCCGAAGAGCGCCGCGGCGTCCTCGGTGCGGATCGGCAGCCGCGCGGCGGCGGCGGGCAGCGGCGCTTCGCGGGCGGACAGCGTGACGACCCAGTAGGTGGCCGTCGCGCACAAACCCGCGAAGAGGGCTAGGGAGAGGATCCGGATCGAGAGCGCGTTCATGCGCGCTATTGTACGGATGTATATGAAATTTGCGTTGGGTGAAAGCCCTCGGCAATGCGCGCCTTACAATGCGTGCTCCGCGCCCGCGGGTTCGGAAGGTTGCCGTCAGGCAATCGTCCGGTGCGCCGGGCGCGTCACTCAACCCACGACATTTTTTGGAAAGAGGTAGTCAGTCATGCAAACGTGGATCACTCGCCGCAACGCGGCCGTGCGTCGTCAGCGCGGTTTCACGCTGATCGAGATCATGGTGGTGGTCGCGATCCTCGGGATCCTGGCGGCGCTGATCGTGCCGAAGATCATGAGCCGCCCGGACGAGGCACGCCGCATCGCCGCGAAACAGGACATCGGCACGATCATGCAGGCGCTCAAGCTGTACCGTCTCGACAACGGCCGCTACCCGACCCAGGATCAGGGCCTGAACGCGCTGATCCAGAAGCCGTCCACCGATCCGATCCCGAACAACTGGAAGGACGGCGGCTATCTCGAGCGCCTGCCGAACGATCCGTGGGGTAACGGCTACAAGTACCTGAACCCGGGCGTGCACGGCGAGATCGACGTGTTCAGCTACGGCGCCGACGGCAAGGAAGGCGGCGAAGGCAACGACACCGACATCGGTTCGTGGCAATAAGCGCTCACTGACCGGCCCGACGCTTCGCTCCCTTCTTCATGCTCGCCACTCGCACGACCTCCCGCTGCGGCCGCGATTGCCGTGTGCGTCGCGGCGCGGCTTCGTCCGCGCCGGTGCGTGCCGACGGCGGGCAGGCGTTGCATGGCGCGCGGCGTCATCGCGCGCGCGGCTTCACGCTGCTCGAAATGCTGGTCGTGCTCGTGATCGCGGGGCTGCTCGTGTCGCTCGCGTCGCTGTCGCTCACGCGCAATCCGCGCACCGACCTGCGCGAGGAAGCGCAGCGCATCGCGCTGCTGTTCGAGACGGCCGGCGACGAAGCGCAGGTGCGTGCCCGGCCGATCGCGTGGCAGCCGACCGCGCACGGCTTCCGTTTCGACGTGAGCTCGCCCGACGGCTGGCGCACGCTGCGCGACGACCTGCTGCGCCCGCGCGACTGGGACGGCGGCGTCACGGGCGCCGACATTGACTATCCGGGGTCCGACACGCATGCGAATCGCGTCGTGTTCGGCACCGAGAGCATCGACACGCCGGTGCGCGTGACGCTGCATTCGGCTGTCGGCAGCGCGACGATCGTCAGCACCGGCAACGGCCGCTACGAGGTGCAATGACGATGCGTCGTCGCCTGCCCTCTTCCGTTTCTTCATCGCGCGGTTTCACGATGATCGAGGTGCTGGTCGCACTCGCGATCATCGCGGTCGCGCTCGCCGCGTCGATCCGCGCGGTCGGCACGATGGCGACCAACGCGTCCGATCTTCATCGCCGCCTGCTCGCCGGCTGGAGCGCCGACAACGCGCTCGCGCAGATGCGGCTCACGCATGCGTGGCCGGAGGTCGGCGAACAGAGTTTCGACTGCTCGCAAGGCAACGTGCAGCTCGTCTGCACGCAGCGCGTGAGCACCACACCCAACCCGGTGTTCCGGCGCGTGCGGATTTCGGTGAGCATGCCCGGGCACACCGGCGTGCTCGCGCAAATGGTGACGGTGGTCGCGAATGAAACCAGCCGTCCGCTCTGACGCGCCGATGCGACGCCCGCTCGCCCGCCCCGCCCGCGGCTTCACGCTGATCGAGTTGATGATCGCGATCGCGATCCTCGCGGTGGTCGCGATTCTCGCGTGGCGCGGGCTCGACCAGATCATGCGCGGTCGCGACAAGGTCGCGGCCGCAATGGAAGACGAACGCGTGTTCGCGCAGATGTTCGACCAGATGCGCATCGACGCGCGGCTCGCCGCGACCGACGACGAGGCCGGCCAGCCGGCGATCGGCGTGGCCGGCAATACGCTGCAGATCGTCCGCGAACTCGAGGTGCCGGGCGTGGCGCCGCGGCTGCAGGTGGTGCGCTACCGGATCGCCGGCGGGCGCGTCGTGCGTTATGCATCGCCGCCGATCGACGACGCGAACCGGCTGCGCAACATGTTGAAGGACAGCAGCGTCGAAGGCTGGAGCTGGGTCGCGCTGATGGGCGGTGTCGGCGCGATCGACGCGAAGCTGTACGTGCCGCGCGTGGGCTGGACCACCAACCTGCAGACGGCCAACGACGCGCTCGCGCAGAACAACGATGCGCTCAAGGTGCCGCAGATCGGCAACGCGCCGCCTGCACGCGCGGTGACGGGGCTGCAGGTCAGCATCGGCGCGACGTCGCTGCGCGTGCCGGTCACGCGCATCTTCCTCGTCGGGGAATGACGATGCGCGCGCGCCCTCACCGCTCGTTATTGGTTGCCCGTGCCGCCGGTCGCGCACGGGCACGCGGCCGCCAGCGCGGCGCGGCGATCATCACCGCGCTGCTGGTCGTCGCGCTGTCGGCGATTCTCGTCTCGGGAATGCTGTGGCGCCAGCAGGTGCAGATCCGCCGGATCGAGAACCAGCGCGTGATCGCGCAGGCGCAGTGGGTCGCGCGCGGCGCGCTCGACTGGACGCGGATGATCCTGCGTTCCGAAGGCGACACGGCGCCCGGCATCACGTATCTCGGCGGGATCTGGGGCGTGCCGATCGCGAAGACGAAACTGTCGGACTTCCTCGGCCGGATCGGTGCGCCCAACGACACCGGCGGCGAAGACACCTATATCTCCGGCTCGATCGAGGACGCGCAGGCGAAGTTCAACCTGCGCAACCTCGTGGCGTCGCCGGCGCCCGGCGTGCTGCAGTTGAACGTCACGCAGGTCCAGGCGTTCCAGCGCCTGCTGACGACGCTCGGCTACGACGGCGCGCTCGCGAAGCGCATCGCGCTGCAGGTGCGCGCGAGCCTGCTGAATTCGGCGACGCGTTTCCAGATGCCGACGCTGCCGGGTGGCGGCACGGCGCCGCCGGTCACCGCGCCGGTGACGACCGATCAGCAAGGCGGCGGCGGCTTAACCGACGATCCCGGCATGACGGGCGGCGATCGCGGGCCCGCGCCGCTGATGATGACGGGCGTCGACAGCCTGCTCGACGTCGACGGCGTGACGCCCGAGATGGTCGCGCGGCTGCGCCCGTTCGTCACCGTGCTGCCGACCACGACGCCCGTGAACATGAACACGGCGCCGGCCGAGGTGATCGCGGCGCTGATGCCGGGGATGAGCGTGTCGTCCGCGCAGGCGCTCGTGTCGCGCCGCGAAACCGTGTTTTTCCGCAACGTCGGCGACGTGCAGCTCGCGCTGCGCGGCGCCGGTGCGCCGAACGTGACGCTCGACTCGAGCGTCATCGACGTCAATTCGAGCTATTTCATCGTGCATGGCCGGATCCAGCACGAACGCGCGGAGGTCGATCGCACCTCGCTCGTGTATCGTGATCCGACCACGCACTCGACACGGGTCGTGCGCATTCGCGACCAGCTATAACGACGCCAATCGGGAGAGGAGCTCTTGTGAGCACGTTGATTGTTTCTTTGCCGCCGCGCGAGCCTGCCGTGCCGTTGCAGGAATGGCAGTGGCCCGAGCTGCCGTTCACGCTCGTCGACAAGGCCGGCCATGTGCAGCGCGCCGGCCGCGCCGCGCTGGCGCTGCTGCCGCGCGCGAATGCGACGGTGCTGATCGTCGCCGCGCGCGACGTGCTGCTGCTGGCCGCGACCGTGCCGCCGCTGAAAGGACCGAAGCTGCGCCAGGCGCTGCCCAACATCGTCGAGGATCAACTGATCCAGGATCCGCTCGGCTGCCATATCGCGCTCGATCCGGACGCGCTGCCCGACGGGCGCCGCGTGCTGGCCGTCGTCGATCGCGCGTGGTTCCGCACGATCTGCGAAGCGTTCACCGCGGCCGGCCACCGGCACCTGAGCGCGGTGCCCGCGACCCGCTGCCTGCCGGCGCCGCACGTCACCGCCGCGCCGGCCGACAGCGAAGTCGACGCCGCCGCGGTGGTTGCCGACGCCGTCGAGGCGCCGCCCGCCCGTCCGGCCACGGTGGCCGCGGTGCTCGGGCTTGCGGCATCGGTCGAGCCGGTACTCGTCGAGGCCGGCGCGCTGCCAGCTGCAGCCGGTGCGCCGCGCCTCGAACTCGCGGTCGCGCGCGGTGCGCTCGGCGAAGGCTTCGCGGCGCCCGCGTCGCGCGCGGCCGGCACGCTGGCCGCGCTCGCGGGCGGCGGCGACGTCGAACTGTACGAACTCGGCGAACCGGGCGCGGAGCCGCGGCTCGCATCGGTCGGGCGCGCCGACGGCGGCCCGCTGCTGCCGGGCGCCGCGCCGCTGTCGTTCGACGCGTTCGCGCGGCGCGCGCTGACCGAGAAATTCGACCTGTGCCAGTTCGAATTCGAATCGCAGCCGTGGCGCTTCGACCGCGCGACGGTGAAGCGCCTGCGCGTGCCGCTCGCCCTCGTCGCGGCGACGCTCGGCGTGGCGGTGATCGGGATGAACCTGCACTGGTGGAAGCTGTCGCGCGAGCGCGATGCGCTGTCCGCGCAGATTACCGAAACGCTGCTGTCCGCGTTCCCGAAGACGACGACGGTGCTCGATCCGCCCGCGCAGATGCAGCGCCAGCTCGACCAGTTGCGCCTCGCGGCCGGCGAGCTGTCGCCGAACGATTTCCTCGCGCTGTCGAGCGGGCTGTCGCGTTCGATGGGTGCGCTGCCGCTGAACGGCATCGCGTCGCTCGACTATCACGACCGGCGGCTCGACGTCGGCTTCAAGCCGGAGGTCAAGGTCGATCCCGATTTCACGCAGCGCCTCGCGCGTAACGGACTGTCCGGCGAAGTCGACAGCAATACGGGCAAATGGACGATCCGGAGCCGCTCATGAAGACCGAACAACTGAACCAGACGCTGGCCCAGTTCTGGGGCGAGCGCTCCCAGCGCGAAAAGACGCTGCTCGGCTGGGGCGGCGCCGTGCTGGCGGTCGCGATCGCGTATTCGGTGCTGTGGTCGCCCGCGCAGGAAGGCCGCGCGCGGATCCAGCGCGAGCTGCCGACGATGCGTCGCGAGCTCGCGCAGATGACCGCGCAGGCGAACGAGGCGAAGTCGCTGACGGCCGCCGCGCAGGGCGTGGCGCCGACCGGCCTCGCGCTGAAGGACGCGCTGACCGCGTCGCTGTCCGATCACGGGCTGCAGGGTGCGCAGGTGCAGATCGTCGGCAACGGCGTGCAGATCCAGATGAAGAACGTGTCGTTCCCGGCGTGGACGCAGTGGCTCGACGATGCGCGCCGGCAGTTCAAGGTGCAGGTCGGCGAGGCGCATGCCACCGCGCTGAAGGACGACGGCCAGGTCGACCTGACGGCCGTGATGCAACCGTCTACGCAGAAATGACGCAGTGGATGAAGCAAGTGGCGGTCGGCCGATGAGGCCGGGATTGAAGCGGCTCGCCACCGCATTGCCGTGGGTACTGGCGGGCGCCCTGGCGACGGCGGTAACGCTCGTCGCGCTCGCGCCGGCCGCATGGATTGCGCCTCAGTTCGCGCGTGCGACCGGCGGGCACGTGAATCTCGTCGATCCCGACGGGTCGCTGTGGCACGGCTCGGGCACGCTGATGCTGGCGCCGGGAGCCGACCAGAGCGCGGCGACGCTGCTGCCCGGCCGGGTCGAATGGACCACGGGCTTCTGGCCGCTGCTGACCGGGCGCGTGCAGATGCGCATGCGGCAGACCGAGGCGATGCCCGACGCGGTCACGCTCGATGCGACGTGGCGCGGCGCGGTGCTGTCGGCGGGCACGATGGCCGTGCCCGCGTCGCTGCTCGCCGGGCTCGGCACGCCGTTCAACACGCTCGACCTGCAGGGCGACGTGCGGCTCGGCTGGAGCGACTGGCGCCTGATCGGCAACAATGCGTTCGGCCAGCTGACGGTGACGATCGACTCGATGAGTTCGCGCGTCTCGCGCGTGAAGCCGCTCGGTTCGTACCGCGCGGTGCTGCAGGCGAAGGGGGCCGGCGCCGATCTCGACCTGTCGACGACGCAGGGCCCGCTGTTCCTCGACGGCCACGGCAGCTTCGGCCCCGGGCAGGGCTCGTTCCGCGGCACCGCGCACTCGGTGCCCGAGCAGCAGGCGAACCTCGCGGGGCTGCTGAACCTGCTCGGCCACCCGATCGGGAACAACGAGGTGTCGCTGATCTTCGGCGACGCGCAGCGCTGACGCGCGCGTCGCCCTTTCCTTCCTACTTCTGCGCGAGCGGCGCGGCGACCGACGGTGCGGTGGCCGCGGGGGCGGCCGCACCGGACGCCGGCACCGGTGCCGGCGCTGCCATGTCGCCGTTCTCGCGCGTCATCTCCGCGACGTTCCAGCCGCCGCCGAGCGCCTTCACGAGCCCGACCGACGACGTCATCCGCTGCCCGGCGATCGTCGCAAGCTTCTGCTGCGCGGTGAACGCGGTGGTCTGCGCGGTCAGCACGTTCAGGTAGGCGACCGTGCCGGCCTTGTACTGGTTCGTGACGATCGCGAGCGAATGCTCGGCGCTGTCGACGGCCTGCCGCTGCACGTCGATTTCCTGCGCGAGGATACGCTGCGACGCGAGGTTGTCCTCGACGTCCTGGAACGCGGTGAGCACCGCGAGGCGGTACGCGGCGACGTCCTGGTCGTAGGTCGCACGCGCGGCGTCGGTCTGCGCGGCGCGCAGCCCCGCGTCGAACAGCGTGGCCGCGAGCTGCGGGCCGACCGTCCAGAAGCGCGCCGGCAGCGTGAACAGCTGCGACCACACCGAGCTCTGGAAGCCGCCGGTGGCCGACAGCGTGAGCGTCGGGAAGAACGCGGCGATCGCGACGCCGATCTGCTCGTTCGCGGCCGCCGCACGGCGCTCGGCGGCCGCGACGTCGGGCCGGCGCTCGAGGATCGCGGACGGCACGTCGACCGGCGTGATCGGCGGCTCGGCCGTGAGCGGATTCGGCGGCAGCGAGAAGGTCGACGCCGGTTCGCCGATCAGCGTCGCGATCGCGTGCTCGTACTGCGCGCGGGCCACGCCGTTGTCGATCGACGCAGCCTGCGCGCTCTGCAGCTGCGTCTGCGCCTGGATCACGTCCGCGCGCGCGGCGACGCCCTGCGCGTACTGGTTCTGCGTGAGTTTCAGCGACTGTTCGTACGACTTCACGGTGTCGTCGAGCAGCTTCTGCAGCGCATCGGACGTGCGCAGCTGGAAATAGGTTTGCGCGAGCAGCGCCTGCTGCGACAGCCGCGCGTTCGCGAGATCGGCCGCGGCGGCCGCTTCGCCGGCACGCTGCGCACTGACGGTACGACTCACCTTGCCCCACAGGTCGGGTTCCCAGCTCGCGTCGAGGCCGACGCTGTAGCTGTTGTTGATCGAGCCGGACGAGCCGCCGCCGAAGCTCGACGACGAACCCGACGACACCGACGTGCGCGGCGTGCGGGCGCGCGAACCCGACGCGGTCAGCCCGACGGTCGGGAAATAGGCGGCCCGCGCTTCGGTGACGAGCGCGCGCGCCTGCCGGTACGCGGCCGCCGATTGCGCGATGGTCTGGTTCGACGCGTTGAGCCTGCCGATCAGCGCATCGAGCTGCGGATCGTTGTAGACGGTCCACCAAGCGCCGCGGTCGGTGCGGTCGGCGGGCTGCGCGACCTTCCAGCCGGCCGGCGCTTCCTTGTAGGCGGCGGGGATCGACGTGTCGGGCCGGTGATAGTCGGGCCCGACGGCGCAGCCGGCGAGCAGCACGGCGGTCGCAACGGCGACGGCGGCGCTCAGCGGGCGAACGGCGCGCGGGAGGGAGGCGTACGGCATGGTGGTTTTCCTGTCTGGGCGCGACGTCCGGCGAGCGGCGTCGCGCGATGCGGTCGTCGTGCCGCTGGCGGACAAATGGTAACTGACGGCGGGAAAGCTGCGCAGCCCCAAGGGTACGGTGCGCGGGGACAGGAATGTGTTACCGGTGCGAGCGGCCGGTTTACCGGCCATTACGGCTCGCTGACGGGAAGCCGGGGGGCGCGACGCCGGCCGTGCGGGGCGCGGCCGGCGCTCAGCCGGGGGCAGTCAGGAAGGCGGGAGACGCGCGCGGTCAGTGGCAGCGCGCGGGCAGCGGGAGCGGTTCGGCGGCGGATCGCCATGTCGACGGCTCCGTCGCGGCCGGTTGTCCCGTGCGGCGCCCGCCGTCTTTCGCGTTGCGCTGCCGGCGATGATCGAACCATGCGAACCCGAGCGCCGCGAGCGAGCCGCCCGGGACCACCAGCATCGTCACGTACAGCGCGATCTTCCAGCCGCGGTGCGGCCCGGAAAACGCATGATGAGCGGTATCGGTCAGGTTGCGGCGCAGCGCGCCGGCGGCATTTTTCAGGAACAGCATCGCGAACATCCTCGGGGTGCCCGCAGCGCGGGCGCATCGGTCAGAACATAGTCTCCGGCAGTGCAACATGCACGTCGTAACTGGTTGCCTCAAATAATATTGACTATGCAATCAATTTTCAAGATACTGGGCGCGTCCAAATCCGAAACGCACTATTGCTGCGCGCGCAATCGCATGACCGGCGGCCTCTACGATCCCGAGAACATCGCGCTGGAAACGAGCCTCGGCTATTACCTGTCGAAGGCGAAGCAGGCGCTCGTCGAGCGGATGGACCGTGCACTCGAGCCGCACGACCTCACCGCGCAGCAGATCGGCGTGATCCTGCTGCTGTCGCGCGGCTATGCGCGCACGCCGTTCGAGCTGTCCCGCAAGATGTCGTACGACAGCGGGTCGATGACGCGGATGCTCGACCGGCTCGAACGCAAGGGGCTGGTCGCCCGCTCGCGCAGCGAGCAGGACCGCCGGATGATCGAGCTGACGCTGACCGAACGCGGCGCCGAAGCCGCCCGGGCGCTGCCGTCGCTGATCGCGAACGCGCTCAACGCGCAGCTCGAGGGTTTCTCGGCCGACGAGCTCGTGACGCTCACCGGCCTGCTGCAGCGCTTCATCGCCAACGGGCCCGGTGCGACCGGTTGCCCGAAACCCGACGACGAAGCGGACAGCTGATGTGCGCGGAGGCCCCATGTCTAGGTTAAGCACTCGTTTATTTATCTGTCTGGGCAGAAGATGACAGGGCACGCGCTCCCCTTTTCCCTTTATCCGTTCCACCCGGCCGGGCGGCGCTGCGGCGCACACCCGTGCGTTGTGCCGGCGCGTCGCGCGCGCCGCGTCTAGGAGATTCCGATGTCCGCCACCACGGCATCCGCCGCCCCCGCCGCCGAACCCGCGCCGCTGTCCGGCGGTGCGCTCGCGCTGCTCACCGTCGGGCTCGCGCTCGGCACCTTCATGGAAGTGCTCGACACGTCGATCGCGAACGTCGCGGTGCCGACCATTTCCGGCAGCCTCGGCGTCGCGACGAGCGAAGGCACCTGGGTGATCTCGTCGTACTCGGTGGCGTCCGCGATCGCGGTGCCGCTCACCGGCTGGCTCGCGCGGCGGGTCGGCGAGGTGCGGCTGTTCACGTTGTCGGTGCTCGCGTTTACGATCGCATCGGCGCTGTGCGGCCTCGCGACCAACTTCGAGACGCTGATCGCGTTCCGGCTGCTGCAGGGCCTCGTGTCGGGGCCGATGGTGCCGCTGTCGCAGACGATCCTGATGCGCAGCTACCCGCCCGCGAAGCGCGGGCTCGCGCTGGGGCTATGGGCGATGACGGTGATCGTCGCACCGATCTTCGGGCCGTTGCTGGGCGGCTGGATCAGCGACAACTACACGTGGCCGTGGATCTTCTACATCAACCTGCCGATCGGCATCTTCTCGGCGACCTGCGCGTACTTCCTGCTGCGCGGCCGCGAGACGAAGACGTCGAAGCAGCGGATCGACGCGATCGGCCTGGCGCTGCTCGTGATCGGCGTGTCATGCCTGCAGATGATGCTCGACCTCGGCAAGGACCGCGACTGGTTCAACTCGACGTTCATCGTCGCGCTCGCGCTGATCGCGGTCGTGTCGCTCGCGTTCATGCTCGTGTGGGAAGCGACCGAGAAGGAGCCGGTGGTCGACCTGTCGCTGTTCAAGGACCGCAACTTCGCGCTCGGCGCGATGATCATCTCGTTCGGCTTCATGGCGTTCTTCGGCTCGGTCGTGATCTTCCCGCTGTGGCTGCAGACGGTGATGGGCTACACGGCGGGCAAGGCCGGCCTCGCGACCGCGCCGGTCGGGCTGCTCGCGCTCGTGCTATCGCCGCTGATCGGCCGCAACATGCACCGGCTCGACCTGCGGATGGTCGCGAGCTTCGCGTTCATCGTGTTCGCAGGCGTGTCGATCTGGAACTCGACGTTTACGCTCGACGTGCCGTTCAACCACGTGATCCTGCCGCGGCTCGTGCAGGGGATCGGCGTCGCATGCTTCTTCGTGCCGATGACGACGATCACGCTGTCGAGCATCTCCGACGACCGGCTTGCAAGCGCGTCGGGGCTGTCGAACTTCCTGCGCACGCTGTCCGGCGCGATCGGCACCGCGGCGAGCTCGACGTTCTGGGAAAACGACGCGATCTACCATCACGCGCGGCTGTCGGAATCGGTGAGCGTGTATGCGCAGAACACGACCGACTACCAGGGCGCGCTGTCGCAGCTCGGCATCGTCGGCCAGACGGCCAATGCGCAGCTCAACCAGCTCGTCACGCAGCAGGGCTTCATGATGGCGACCAACGACTTCTTCCTGCTGTCGGCATTCATGTTCGGTGCGCTCGCGGCGCTCGTGTGGGTCACGAAACCGAGGAAGGGCGCGGGGCCGGCGATGGGGCATTGAAGCAGGTGTGGCGGGATGAAAGGTTGGCCGTTGGCGCGCCTCTTCCGATTAAACCGGGCCGGCTGGATGTTTGAGTTCGATTGATCGGGGAGATGCAATGCGAATCTACGACATGCGTGACGCGAAGGTGAACCTGTCCCGGTTGATCGATGAAGCCATCGATGCCCGTGAGCCGTTCGTGATCGTGGAAGCAGGCAAACCGATTGTCAGGGTCGCACCGATCGACATGCCGGAGCCTGCTCCTCAGAGTTGGATCGGCTTCATGAAAGGACAGATCCACGTCCCAGTCGACTTCGATTCGATGGGCCGCGATGTCATTCGGACGCTGTTCGAGGGCAACCGCTGATCGCCGGGCGTGCCGGACGTCACTCCCTCGCCCGCAACCCGCCGAACGCCAGATCGTCGCCCGGCGCGATCGGCAGCGTCGCCCGCGCCACGTCGAGCCACGCGCGCGCCGCGTGCGACAGATACCCCTTCTTCAGCCAGCCGAGCGCGATCGCCCACGTGATCTCCGGTTCGACGATCGGCCGGCACGTGAACTGGCCCGCGTCGAGCCGCCGGCAATACGGCTCGGGCAGCAGCGCGATGCCGACCCCCGCATGCACGAGTGCCGCCATGAAATCCCAATGGCCGCTGCGGCTCACGATCGACGGCGTGAAGCCCGCCTGCCGGCACGCGTCCAGCACCGCATCGTGCAGCGCAAGGCTTTCCGCGTAGAACACGAACGACTCGCGCGCGAGATCCGCGAGCGGCACGGTCGCGTGATCCTCCCAGCGCGACTCGCGTGGCGCGACGAGCCACAGCGGCGCACGCACCATCGGCAGCCGCTCGAAGGTGCCGGGATCGACCGGCTCCAGCAGCCCGCCGAGCTCCAGCTCACCCGACGTCAGCGCGGCCTCGATCATCCGCGCGCCCTGCTCGAACAGCTTCAGCTCGATGTTCGGGTAGCGCTGCTTGTACGCGGCGATGATCGGCGTGAACAGCGAGCCGCCGAGCGGCGGGATCCCGATCGTCAGCTCGCCGCGCCCGAGCGTGCCGAGATCGTTCAGCTCCGACTGCAACTGCGCCTGCGCGGCGAGCACGTCCTGACCGCGCTGGAACACGATCCGCCCCGCGTCGGTCAGCACCATCTGCCGGCCGTCGCGCAGCAGCAGCGGCGATCCGATCTCGTCCTCGAGCGCCTTCACCATCTTGCTGATGGTCGGCTGGGTCACGAACAGCTTGTCGGCGGCCGCCGTGAAACTCTGCTGGCGAACCACCTCGACGAAGTACCGCAACGCGCGCAATTCCATCGATGTCTCCCCAAAATGGTGCGGCGAACCCAACATGAATTCCGGATTGGAATGACAAGGATAGAGACAAGTCATTTTATTTATGGTTAGGGGAAACCCTATACTCCCACCATCAACGGAATATCTGTAGGGAGCCTGCCATGACCAAGCCGACCGCCGCACCCGCCGCCCGCCCCGCTGCTTCGCCCAGCCTGGCGCACACGGGCCGCATTGCGCTGCAGGCCGCCGCGCTCGGCGCGCTGTGGATGGCGGTCGACTGGGCCGTGCGCAAGATCGGGCTGCCGATTCCGTCCGGCGTGATCGGCCTCGCGGTGCTCCTCGTGCTGCTGTTCTCGGGCCGCGTCGCGCCCGCGTGGGTGAAGGACGGTGCGAACTGGCTGCTGTCCGACATGCTGCTGTTCTTCGTGCCGGCCGCCGTCGCGGCCGTGCAGTACGGCGGGCTGTTCCGCGAGGACGGCTGGCGCATCGCGCTGGTCATGCTCGCCGGCACCGCGTTCGTGATGGTTGCGGTGGCCGTCGCGGTCGACCTCGCCGCGAAGCTCGAGCGCCGGCTCGCCGCGCAGCGCGTGTTCGCCGAACGCCGCCGCACGCGCCTCACCGCCGCGT
Source organism: Burkholderia sp. SRS-25 (assembly GCF_004343765.1). Lineage (NCBI taxonomy): Bacteria > Pseudomonadati > Pseudomonadota > Betaproteobacteria > Burkholderiales > Burkholderiaceae > Burkholderia > Burkholderia sp. SRS-25. The sequence continues at coordinate 31,164 of NZ_PTXM01000016.1, read as the reverse complement.
CCGCCCACTGAGCCGGAGCCTGCCATGCTTGCCGCATTGTCGAACCTGTCCGCCGACCAGGCGAACACCGCGATCTCGTTCGGCTGCTTCGTGCTGACCGTCGTGCTGTATTTCGCGTCGAAGCGGCTCTACGCGTACAAGAAGACGCTGCTGTTCTCGCCGCTCGTGTTCGTGCCGGGCGTGCTGGTGCTGCTCGTCCTGCTGACCGGCATCCCGTATTCGGTCTACTTCCACGACACGCGCTGGCTGATGTGGCTGCTCGGCCCGGCGACGATCGCGTTCGCGGTGCCGATCTACGACTATCGCGACCTGATCCGCCGCCACTGGCTGTCGCTGTCGGTCGGCGTCGCGGTCGGGATCTGTGCGGGCGTGTGCGGGTCGCTGCTGCTCGCGAAGCTGCTGCACCTGTCGCCCGAGCTGCAGCGCTCGCTGATGACGCGCTCGGTGTCGACGCCGTTCGCGCTCGCCGTGTCGGACAAGATCCACGCGCCGAAGGATCTCACCGCGCTGTTCGTGATCGCGACCGGCATCTGCGGGATGCTGCTCGGCGAGCTGGTGCTCGCGCTGGTGCCGATGCGCACGCGGCTCGCGCGCGGTGCGCTGTTCGGCGCGGCCGCCCACGGCGTGGGCACCGCGAAGGCGCGCGAGATCGGCAGCGAGGAAGGCGTCGTGTCGAGCCTGACGATGATGATCGCGGGCGTCGCGATGGTGCTGATCGCGCCGCTCCTGACGCTGCTGCCGATCTGACCGGGCGGCGGACGCCCGCTCCCGGCCACGCCCGCTTCGGCCGCCAGCCCCGGCGGCCCTTTCCGCCCCCACTTGCCCTGCATCCGGCCGACACCCGGCCGACAATCGGCTGAGATAGCCGCAAATCCCCCCTCTTTTCCGCCCATCGGCCTCGGCCCGGATGCCGAACAATGCATGCTACGAGACATCACGCACGCATTCACATGGCCTCCACGACCGCAAACCCGACCGCCGACAAGCCGGCTTCGTCCGGCAAGTTCAAGCGCATCGCGCTCATCGCCGTCATCGCGCTGGGCGCGGCGGCTGCCGCAGCCGGCGGCATGTACGTGTTCCTGAGCAAGGAAGGCGTCGGCCATGCGAGCAAGCCCGCCGAGCCGGCGCCGCTGGCCGCGCCGGTGTTCTTCCCGCTCGACGCGCTGACCGTGAACCTGCAGTCCGACGACGGCGCGCAGCACTACCTGCGCGTCGGCCTGTCGCTGAAGCTCACCGACCCGAAGGCGCAGGAGCAACTGACCGCGCGGATGCCGGAGATCCGCAGCCGGATCCTGCTCGCGCTGTCGAACAAGCATCCCGAGGATCTCGCGACGCCGGACGGCAAACGTTCGCTCGCGAAGGAACTGCGGGAGCTGATCGAGCAGCCGACGCAGCCGGGCAACCAGCGCGCGAAGGTCGACGACGTGCTGTTCACCGAGTTCGTCGTCCAGTAACGCGGCCGAGAAAGGAGCGCGTATGGGTCACCAGGAGTTCATGTCCCAGGAGGAGGTCGATGCCCTCCTCAAGGGCGTCACGGGCGAAGCCGATTCAGTCGACGAAAAGCGCGACACATCGGGCGTCCGCCCCTACAACATCGCGACGCAGGAGCGGATCGTCCGCGGCCGGATGCCCGGCCTCGAGATCATCAACGACCGCTTTGCGCGCCTGCTGCGGATCGGCATCTTCAACTTCATGCGGCGCACGGCGGAAATCTCCGTCAGCCAGGTGAAGGTGCAGAAGTACAGCGAGTTCACCCGCAACCTGCCGATCCCGACGAACCTGAACCTGGTGCACGTGAAGCCGCTGCGCGGCACGTCGCTGTTCGTGTTCGACCCGAACCTCGTGTTCTTCGTCGTCGACAACCTGTTCGGCGGCGACGGGCGCTTTCACACGCGCGTCGAGGGCCGCGACTTCACGGCCACCGAGCAGCGGATCATCGGCAAGCTGCTGAACCTCGTATTCGAGCACTACACGACCGCGTGGAAGAGCGTGCGGCCGCTGCAGTTCGAGTTCGTGCGCTCGGAGATGCACACGCAGTTCGCGAACGTCGCGACGCCGAACGAGATCGTCATCGTCACGCAGTTCTCGATCGAATTCGGGCCGACCGGCGGCACGCTGCACATCTGCATGCCGTACTCGATGGTCGAGCCGATCCGCGACGTGCTCGCGTCGCCGATCCAGGGCGAGGCGCTCGAAGTCGACCGCCGCTGGGTGCGCGTGCTGTCGCAGCAGGTGCAGTCGGCCGAAGTCGAGCTGACCGCGAACCTGGCCGAGATCTCGTCGAACTTCGAGAAGATCCTGAACCTGCGCGCGGGCGACGTGCTGCCGCTGGAGATCGAGGACACGATCACCGCGAAGGTCGACGGCGTGCCGGTGATGGAATGCGGATACGGAATTTTCAATGGTCAATATGCGTTGCGCGTGCAGAAGATGATCAGCGCGGGCGATTCGATGAAGGAAGGTGGATATGAGTGAGCTGAACCAGACGCCCGAGGACGACGCACAAGCGATGGCCGACGCGGCCCTCGCGGCATCGGCCGCCGCCGCACAGGCGGCACCGGCCGCGGCGGAAGAGGATCCGGGCATGGACGACTGGGCGGCCGCGCTCGCGGAGCAGAACGAGCAGCCGGTGCAGGCCGGTGCGACCGGCGCCGGCGTGTTCCAGCCGCTGTCGAAGGCCGCGGCGAACTCGACGCACAACGACATCGAGATGATCCTCGACATCCCGGTCAAGATGACCGTGGAGCTCGGCCGCACGAAGATCGCGATCCGCAACCTGCTGCAGCTCGCGCAGGGTTCGGTCGTCGAGCTGGACGGCATGGCCGGCGAGCCGATGGACGTGCTCGTGAACGGCTGCCTGATCGCGCAGGGCGAGGTCGTGGTCGTCAACGACAAGTTCGGCATCCGCCTGACCGACATCATCACGCCGGCCGAACGCATCCGGAAGCTGAATCGGTGAACGTCGTGAAGCCTGGCCGCCGCATGTGCAGCGCGATTGCGGCGGTGACGCTTGCCGTCGCCGTATCGCTCGCCACCGCGCCGGCCGGCGCCGCCGACATGAACGCGGTGAACCACGCCGGGGCGATTGCCTCGAGCGTGATGGTCGGTTCGGCCGCCCCGTCGCTCGGCGTCGGTGCGGTGCTGCAGACGCTGGTCGGGCTCGCGGTCGTGATCGGTCTCGTGTTCGCGTGCGCCTGGCTCGCGCGCCGCTTCGGCTTCCAGCATGCACGCCGCGGCGGCCCGCTGAAGGTCGTGTCGAGCGTCGCGGTCGGTGCGAAGGAAAGCGCGACGATCGTCGAGATCGGCGACACCTGGCTCGTGCTCGGCGTCGCGCCGGGCAACGTGCGATTGCTGCACACGCTGCCGGCCGGTTCGGCGGCGGCTACCGCAACGACGGCTTCCGCCGACGCGCCCGCCGGCGCCGCCGCGTCCGACGGCGGCCTGCCCGGCACGTTCGGCTCGCGGTTTCGCGACGCGCTCGCGGGCGAAGCCGCGAAGCGCCTCGGTCGCGGCAAGGACCGCTGACATGGCGCCGCGCCCTCTTTCCGACCCCGCATTCCGATGAAACACGCTTTCCTGCATCGCGCGGCGCGCTTCGCGCCCGTGCTGATCCTCTGCCTCGCCCCCGCGCTCGCGTATGCGCAGGCGAACGGCCTGCCCGCGTTCAATGCAAGCCCGGGCCCGCACGGCGGCACCACGTATTCGCTGAGCGTGCAGACGATGCTGCTGCTCACGATGCTGTCGTTCCTGCCGGCGATGCTGCTGATGATGACGAGCTTCACGCGCATCATCATCGTGCTGTCGCTGCTGCGCCAGGCGCTCGGCACCGCGACGACGCCGCCGAACCAGGTGCTCGTCGGCCTCGCGATGTTCCTCACCTTCTTCGTGATGTCGCCGGTGCTCGACCGTGCGTACAACGACGGCTACAAGCCGTTCTCCGACGGCTCGATGCCGATGGAGCAGGCGGTGCAGCGCGGCGTCGCGCCGTTCAAGACCTTCATGCTGAAGCAGACCCGCGAGACCGATCTCGCGCTGTTCGCAAAGATCTCGAAGGCCGCGCCGATGCAGGGGCCCGAGGACGTGCCGCTGTCGCTGCTGGTGCCGGCATTCGTCACGAGCGAGCTGAAGACCGGCTTCCAGATCGGCTTCACGGTGTTCATCCCGTTCCTGATCATCGACATGGTCGTCGCGAGCGTGCTGATGTCGATGGGGATGATGATGGTGTCGCCGTCCACGGTGTCGCTGCCGTTCAAGCTGATGCTGTTCGTGCTGGTCGACGGCTGGCAACTGCTGATCGGCTCGCTCGCGCAGAGCTTTACGTAAGCCGCGGAGGAACACGCACGATGACGCCCGAACAAGTCATGACGCTCGCGCACCACGCGATGATGGTCGGCCTGCTGCTCGCGGCCCCGCTGCTGCTGGTCGCGCTCGCGGTCGGCCTCGTCGTGAGCCTGTTCCAGGCCGCGACGCAGATCAACGAGGCGACGCTGTCGTTCATCCCGAAGCTGCTCGCGGTCGCCGCGACGCTCGTGATCGCCGGCCCGTGGATGATGACGACGATGCTCGACTACCTGCGGCAGACGCTGCTGCACGTTGCAACGCTCGGCGTCGGCTGAGCCGCGCGCACCACCCGGCGGCGATGTTCTCGGTTACCTACGCGCAGCTCAACGGCTGGCTCACGGCGTTCCTGTGGCCGTTCGTGCGGATGCTCGCGCTCGTCGCGACCGCGCCCGTCGTCGGCCACGCGGCGGTGCCCGTGCGCGTGAAGATCGGCGTCGCCGCGTTCATGGCGCTGGTCGTGGCGCCGACGCTCGGCGCGATGCCGGACGTCACCGTGTTCTCCGCGCAGGGCATCTGGATCCTCGTCACGCAGTTCCTGATCGGCGCCGCGATGGGCTTCACGATGCAGATCGTGTTCGCGGCCGTCGAGGCGGCCGGCGACTTCATCGGGCTGTCGATGGGGCTCGGCTTCGCCACCTTCTTCGATCCGCACACGAGCGGCGCGACGCCCGCGATGGGCCGCTTCCTGAACGCGGTCGCGATGCTCGCGTTCCTCGCGGTGGACGGCCACCTGCAGGTGTTCGCCGCGCTCGCCGCGTCGTTCCAGTCGCTGCCGGTGTCGGCCGACCTGCTGCACGCGCCCGGCTGGCGCACGCTCGCATCGTTCGGCACGACGGTGTTCGAGATGGGGCTGCTGCTCGCGCTGCCGGTGGTCGCGGCGCTCCTGATCGCAAACCTCGCGCTCGGCATCCTGAATCGCGCGGCACCGCAGATCGGCGTGTTCCAGGTCGGTTTTCCGGTGACGATGCTCGTCGGGCTGTTGCTCGTGCAACTGATGATTCCGAACCTCGTGCCGTTCGTGGCGCACCTGTTCGACATGGGGCTCGACGCGATGGGCCGCGTGCTGGGCGGCTGGCGCTGAGCGCCCCCTTCCCCGTTCTCCCGCCTGTTCCGGCCCCGCGTTGCTGGAAAACCCCTAAAGGAATCGCCCGCCCGCGAAAGGTAGCGGAAGGCTTCGTCTCCCTATACTCGTCGTGACGATGCAGCAAGCATCGCGCCATACGAATACAACGAACGGAGACGACCCGATGCGACCCATCCTGCGCACCCTCGCCGTTGCAGCCAGCCTGAGCTGCGCGCTTGCCGCTCAACCCGCTTTCGCCGACGACGGCGGCAAGATCACGATCATGGTCGGCGGGATCGCGAAGCTCATCTACCTGCCCGCGCGGCTCACGCAGGAGCTCGGCTACTTCAAGGCCGAAGGGCTCGACGTCGAGCTGCTGTCGCAGCCGGCCGGCGTCGACGCCGAGAACGAACTGCTGGCAGGCGCCGTGCAGGGCGTGGTCGGCTTCTACGACCACACGGTCGACCTGCAGAGCAAGGGCAAGGACGTGAAGGCGATCGCCGTGCTCTGCCAGGTGCCGGGCGAAGTCGAGATGGTGTCGACCAAGGCCGCGCCGACCTTCAAGTCGATGGCCGACGCGAAGGGCAAGACGCTCGGCGTGACGGGCCTCGGCTCGTCGACCAGCTTCCTCACGCAATACCTCGCACTGCAGCACGGCGTGCAGTCGACCCAGTACACGATGCTGCCGGTCGGCGCCGATGCGAGCTTCATCGCCGCGATCAAGCAGGGCCGCATCGATGCCGGGATGACGACGGAGCCGACGGTGTCCGCGCTCGAGAAGATGGGTGACGCGAAGGTGCTGGTCGACCTGCGCACGCTGGAAGGCACGCGCGCCGCGCTCGGCGGCACCTACCCGGCCGCGAGCCTGTACGTGCAGTCGGCCTGGGCCGATTCGCACAAGGATCAGGCGACCAAGCTCGCGCATGCGTTCGCGAAGACGATGCAGTTCATCCACACGCACAGCGCCGACGAGATCGCCGCGAAGATGCCGGCCGACTACCAGAAGGACAAGGCGTTGTACGTGAGCGCGCTGAAGGCGTCGCTGCCGATGTACACGGCCGACGGCAAGATGCCGGCCGACGGCCCGGCGACCGTGCTGAAGGTGCTGTCGGCGTTCAACCCGTCGGTGAAAGGCAAGCACATCGACCTGGCACGCACCTTCACGAACGATTTCGTGAACGCGAAGTAAGCGAACCCGGTAGCGGCGCCGGCGGCGGCGATCCCGCCGCCGTGCGTTCCCCGTTCCGGCCCGGTTGACCGGCCCGGCGTCGCCACGATGCGACGCCCTCCTCACCCGCAGGATCAATGCGATGAACCAGGCAGTCTCCCCGAGCACACCGGCGATCGAGTTTCGCAACGTGTCGTGCCGCTTCATTTCGCCGGAAGGCAAGGCCACCGTCGCGCTGCGCGACTTCAGCATGAGCGTCGCGCGCGGCGAGTTCATCGCGATCGTCGGCCCGACCGGCTGCGGCAAGTCGACCACGCTGAACCTGATCACCGGGCTGCTCAAGCCCGCGACGGGCGAAGTGCACGTGATGGGCCGTCCGGTCGACGGGATCGACCCGCGCATCGGCTTCGTGTTCCAGGCCGACGCCGTGTTTCCGTGGCGCAACGTGATCGACAACGTCGCGGCCGGCCCGCTGTTTCGCGGCCGCTCGAAGGACGTCGCGTACACGCAGGCCGAGGAATGGATCCGCAAGGTCGGCCTCGACAAGTTCACGAAGCACTACCCGCACCAGCTGTCCGGCGGGATGAGGAAGCGCGTCGCGCTCGCGCAGACCTTCATCAACCAGCCGGAAATCCTGCTGATGGACGAGCCGTTCTCGGCACTCGACATGCAGACCCGCACGCTGATGCAGGACGAGCTGCTGCAGCTGTGGTCCGCGAACAAGGGCTCGGTCGTGTTCGTCACGCACGATCTCGAGGAAGCGATCGCGCTCGCCGACCGCGTGTTCGTGCTGACCGCGCGGCCCGCCACGCTCAAGCGCGTGTACGAGATCGACCTGCCGCGCCCGCGCGTCACGTCGGAGATCCGCTACGACACGCGCTTCATCGAAATTTCCAAGGACATCTGGCACGACCTGCGCGAAGAAGTGCAGATCGGCTGACGCATACGCTCAAGGCAAGGACCGCAAGGACAGGAGCATGACCGACATGACGCTTCCCCCCACCGCCATTCCGGCAACGTCGCTCGAGGACGAGTCGCGCGCCGCTCAAACCCGCCTGCGCCGCCGCCGGCAACTGATCATCGGCCTGCGGATCGCCGTCCTCGTGATCGTGCTGGGCGGGTGGGAACTCGCCGCACGGCTGAAGTGGATCGACCCGTTCTTCTTCTCGCAGCCGACGCTGATCTTCGCGCAGATCCAGGACTGGTTCGTGAACGGCACGTCGCAGGGCCCGCTGCTCACGCAAGTGTGGGTCACGCTCGAGGAAACCGGCATCGGCTTCGTGATCGGCTCGGTGGCCGGCGTGATCTGCGGGATCGTGCTCGGCCGCAACAAGCTGATGGCCGACGTGTTCGGCCTGTACATCCAGATCGCGAACTCGATTCCGCGCGTCGTGCTCGGCTCGATCTTCGTGATCGCGCTGGGCCTCGGGATGGCGTCGAAGATCGCACTGGCCGTCGTGATGGTGTTCTTCGTCGTGTTCGGCAACGCGTTCCAGGGCGTGCGCGAAGCCGACCGCTACCTGATCGCGAACGCGCAGATCCTCGGTGCGTCGCGCCGGCAGATCACCACGTCGGTCGTGATTCCGTCCGCACTGAGCTGGATTCTCGCCAGCCTGCACGTGAGCTTCGGTTTCGCGCTGGTCGGCGCGGTCGTCGGCGAATTCCTGGGTTCCAAGCAGGGCATCGGCCTGCTAATCTCCACCGCCCAGGGCGCGTTCAACGCGAGCGGCGTGTTCGCGGCGATGATCGTGCTGGCGGTGGTCGCGCTGGCCGCCGACTACCTGCTGACCTGGCTCGAGAAGCGGCTGCTGAAGTGGCGCCCCGCGGCGTTCTGAACGCCGCAGACGCGCGCCTGCCATGACACACCCGACCGCGCCGGCGCTCCCGGCGCGGTTCGGCATTTCGGAGAAGGAGCGCAACAGGATGGCGCACAGCCTGCGCGGACGGCTGCTGTGGTGGCTGCTGCTGCCGCTCGCGGTGTTCGTGCTGATCGCCGGCGCGATGTCGTACGACACCGCGCGGACCACGGCCGCGCTCGTGCAGGACAGCGCGCTCGTCGCGTCCGCGCGCACGATCGGTGAGGACGTCGAATGGCGCAACGGGCGGCCGGCGGCCGACGTGCCGCCGGCCGCGCTGGAGATCTTCGAATCGCCGTCGCGCGATTCGGTGTTCTACAAGGTGATCGACGGCCACGACCGCCTGCTCGCAGGCACGCCGGCGCTCGACGTGCCTGCGCGGCACGGCATCGAGCCGACGCTGTACGACACATCGCTCGACGGCGTGCCGCTGCGCGCGGTGGCCTACGATCGCCAGCTGTACGACGAGGGGCAGGTCGAGACGGTGACGGTGGTCGTCGCGAAGACGACGCGTTCGTACGGCGCGATGGTCGCGACGATCTGGCGGCCGCAGCTCGTGCGCCTGTCGTTGATGCTGATGCTCGCGATGGGGCTCGTGTACCTCGGCCTCACCTTCGAGATGCGGCCGCTGATGAAGCTGAAGGACGACGTGGCCGACCGCGGGCCGATGGAGCTGGAGCCGATCCGCCCCGAGCGGCTGCAGAACGAGCTGCGGCCGATCGTCGACGCGATCAACCAGTGCATCGCGCGGCTCAACACGCACACGGCCACGCAGCGCCGCTTCATCGCGGATGCCGCGCACCAGTTGCGCACGCCGATCGCGGTGCTCGACACGCAGATCCAGTATGCGCAGCGGCGCGGGCACGACGATCCGGAGCTTGCTGCGGTGCTCGACAGCATGCAGCGCAGCAGCCGCAAGATGGCCGACGTGACCGACAAGCTGCTGCTGCTCGCGCATGCGGAAGCGACGCCGTCGACGCTGCTGACCCATCGCGTCGATCTCGCGGCCGTGGTGTCGAGCGTGCTCGAGGAAACGATCGTGCTCGCGCAGCGGCGCAATATCGATCTCGGGGCCGACCTCGGCGAGCGGCTCGACGTCGCGGGCAGCGACAGCCTGCTGACCGCGCTGGTGATGAACCTCGTCGACAACGCGGTGCGCTACACGCAGCCGGGCGGCTGCGTGACGGTTTGCGCCCGCCGCGACGGCGACGCGATCGTGCTCGACGTGGTCGACAACGGCCCCGGCATCCCGGCCGAGGCGCGGCCGCACGTATTCAAGCGGTTCTACCGCGTGTCGGCCGATACCGAAGGCTCGGGTCTCGGGCTCGCGATCGTCCGCGAGATCGCGCAGGCGCACGGCGGCAGCGCGTCGCTCGCGCCGGGGGCCGGCAATCGCGGTATCGTCGTAACCGTACGGCTGCCCGCCTACGAATGAAGAGAAGGCCGTCATGAAACTCCTGCTGGTCGAAGACAACGCCGAGCTCGCGCACTGGATCGTGAACCTGCTGCGCGGCGAGGATTTCGCGGTCGACTCCGTCGGCGACGGCGAGCGCGCCGATACGGTGCTGAAGACCGAACGCTACGACGCGGTGCTGCTCGACATGCGCCTGCCCGGCATCAGCGGCAAGGAGGTGCTCGCGCGGCTGCGGCGCCGCAACGACAACGTGCCGGTGCTGATGCTGACCGCGCACGGCTCGGTCGACGACAAGGTCGACTGCTTCGGCGCGGGTGCCGACGATTACGTCGTGAAGCCGTTCGAATCGCGCGAGCTGGTCGCGCGGATCCGCGCGCTGATCCGCCGGCAGGCCGGCGTCGGCACGACGCAGCTCGTATGCGGCGATCTCGTCTACGCATTCGGCACGCGCGAATTCCGCTGCGGCGAAACGGTGCTCGCGCTGCGCCGCCGCGAGCACGCGATCCTCGAAACGCTGATGCTGCAGCAGAACAAGACGGTGTCGAAGGCGCGGCTGATGGACAGCGTGTTCGCGCTCGACGACGAGCCGAGCGCCGATGCGATCGACATCTACATCCACCGGCTGCGCAAGCATCTCGCGGGCAGCACGGCCGAGATCATCACGCTGCGCGGGCTGGGTTACATCCTGCGCATGAAGAGCGCGCAGGACTGACGGGCCGCTTTGCGGGCCCTGAATACCGATTCGTAGCACGAAACGTCATCGACGCATGCCGGCGCCCCCGGTTTGCCTGCTTCCGCCCGCCTGCCCGATCCGTGATTGTTGCGCGTTCGGTGTTTTCACCGATCCGATTCTTTACTCCGGGAAAGCGTCGTGAAGGATTGCCCCCTCTACGATGCTACGCGTCGGCCCTCTCGCTGTGGCCGGCAAGAGTCGGCATACATTGCGTACTGCCAACGACCAGATTCCAATGCGGCAGCTCGGAGGAGACGATCTTGAAACGAAAAACCCTTGCCCTTTCCATCGCGGCGGCTGGCCTGTGCGCCGGCACCCAGGCGCATGCGCAGTCGAGCGTGCAGCTCTACGGCCTGATGGACCTGAGCTTTCCGACCTACCGGACCCACGCCGACGCGAACGGCAATCACGTGATCGGGATGGGCAACGAAGGCGAGCCGTGGTTCAGCGGCAGCCGCTGGGGCCTGCGCGGTGCCGAAGACATCGGCGGCGGCACGAAGATCATCTTCCGCCTCGAAAGCGAATACGTGGTCGCCAACGGTCAGATGGAAGACAGCGGCCAGATCTTCGACCGCGATGCATGGGTCGGCGTCGAGGACGAGCGCTTCGGCAAGCTGACGGCCGGCTTCCAGAACACGATCGCGCGCGACGCGTCGGCGATCTACGGCGACGCGTACGGTTCCGCGAAGCTGTCGACCGAGGAAGGCGGCTGGACCAACTCGAACAACTTCAAGCAGATGATCTTCTACGCGGCCGGCCCGACCGGCACGCGCTACAACAACGGCATCGCGTGGAAGAAGCTGTTCAGCAACGGCATCTTCGCGAGCGCCGGCTACCAGTTCAGCAATTCGACCGCGTTCGCGACCGGCTCCGCGTACCAGGTCGCGCTCGGCTACAACGGCGGGCCGTTTGCTGTGTCGGGCTTCTACAACCACGTGAACAACGGCGGCTTTACGAACCAGACGTTCTCGGTCGGCGGCAACTACGCGTTCAGCATCGTGCGCCTGAATGCCGGCTACTTCCGCTACAACGGCGACCAGGGCTCGCTCGGCCAGCGCCACGACGATTCATGGACGGTGTCGATGAAGATCGCGCCGAAGGGCGCGCTCGACTACGAGCTCGGCTACCAGCAGATGCGCGTGAAGAACGCCGCGTACAACTCGGACGGTTTCGTCCCGAACGCGAACCTCGGCGCATTCAGCCTGACCAACGGCGTCGGCAACGGCTTCAAGGAGACGATCTACGGGTCGGTGTTCTACCACCTGAGCAAGCGTACCGAGGTGTACCTGGCTGGCGACTACATGAAGCTGCACGGCGGCTACACGGTGTCGTCGACGTTCGGCGCGAAGAACCAGCTCGAACTGACGTCGGGCATCCGCACGCGCTTCTGACCCCGAGCGGGGCCCGGCGGGCCCCGCCGCACCCTCCATCCGGGATTCTCCATGCGGGCACGCCGGCGCTTGGCGCCGACCGTGCCCTTTTTTTCGTCCTTTCCGCCGTGCCCCGGGGATCCCCGGCAAGCGCCCGCCGGCCGGCCATGCGACAACCCGCCCGAAGCCGCTTGCGGCCCGTCCGGCGGGCAATCGCGGCCGATACCCGCACGTTCGGCCCACATCGGTGCTTGACCTGCGCCGACCGACTCGATAGCGTTTCGGGTTTGCCCGGGCGGCCATTGCCGCCGGTGCCGCGAGCGCGCCCGACGTCCTGGCGCGCGCGGCCGGGCTCCGATGGAAAAGACGATGCAGAAACTCGATGCGGCCAGCCCGCAGGCGATGTCGACGGATTTCACCGTCGACAACGTCGCGCGCCTGAAGGCGCTGTTCCCCGAACTCGTGACCGAAGGCCCCGGCGGCGCGTCGGTCGACGTCGACGTGTTGAAGGCGCTCGTCGGCGACCGCACGGTCGGCGACGCCGACGAGCGCTACGGCTTTCACTGGCACGGCAAGCGCAGCGCGCGCCAGGCCGCGCTCACGCCGTCGACGGGCACGCTGCGGCCCTGCCCCGACGACAGCGTCGCGTGGGACGACACGCGCCATCTGGTAATCGAGGGCGACAACCTCGACGTGATGAAGCTGCTGCACAAGAGCTACGCCGGCAAGGTGAAGCTCGTCTACATCGACCCGCCGTACAACACCGGCAGCGATTTCGTCTATCCGGACGACTTCAGCGACAGCATCCGCCACTACCTGGCGATGACCGGGCAGACCCACGGCGGCGTGAAGCGCAGCACCAACACCGAGGCGAACGGCCGGTTCCACACCGACTGGCTGAACATGATGTATCCGCGCCTGAAGCTCGCGCACGCGCTGCTGTCCGACGAAGGGCTGATCGCCGTGCACATCGACGAGCATGAAGTGCATGCGCTCGTGCTGATGCTGCGCGAGATCTTCGGCGAGGAGAACGAGCTCGGCGTGGCCGTGTGGGACAAGCGCAACCCGAAGGGCGACGCGCGCGGCGTCGCGTACCAGCACGAATCGCTGGTGCTGTTCGCGCGCAACGCCGAGACGCTGCTCGAACAGGCGCCGCTCAAGCGCCCGAAGCGCAATGCGCAGCGCATGCTGGACGCCGCGCACGACGCCGTGTACCGCAGCGGCAATGCGAAGGACGCGCAGAAGGCGTACCGCGCGTGGATGAAGGCGCAGACCAACCTGTCCGGCGGCGAGGTGATGTACGACCGGCTGTCGGCGGAAGGCCGCGTGTACCGCCTCGTGTCGATGGCCTGGCCGAACAAGAAGAAGGCGCCGGACGAATATTTCACGCCGCTGATCCATCCGGTCACCGGCAAGCCGTGCGCGATGCCGGCGCGCGGCTGGCGCAACCCGCCCGCGACGATGCAGGCGCTGCTCGAGCGCGGCCAGATCGAATTCGGCCCGGATGAAACCACGCAGCCGCAGCGGATCTACTACCTCGACGAGAACATGTACGAGAACGTGCCGTCGGTGCTGCCGTTCGCGGGCTCCGACGACGCGCTGCTGAAGACGCTCGGCATCCCGTTCGACCTGCCGAAGCCGGTCGACTTCGCGGCCGCCGTGATCGGCTGGTGCACGCGCGGCGACGACATCGTGCTCGACTGCTTCGCGGGCTCCGGCTCGACCGGCCACGCGGTGATGCAGGTCAACGCGACCGACGGCGGCGCGCGCCGCTACATCCTCGTGCAGCTGCCCGAGGCACTCGACCGGCGCGACAAGACGCAGACGGCGGCCGCCGATTTCTGCGCGAAGCTGAAGAAGCCGCTGACGCTCGCCGAGATCACGAAGGAACGCCTGCGCCGCGCCGCGCAGCAGGTCGCGCGCGACTATCCGGAAAGCTATGGCGACCTCGGCTTCCGCGTGTACCGGCTCGACACGACCAACGTGATCGAGTGGGACCCGCGTCGCGACGACTTCGACCACGCGTTGTTCGCATCCGTCGAGCACGTGAAGACCGGCCGCACCGAGGACGACCTGCTCGCCGAGCTGACGCTGAAGCTCGGCCTCGACCTGTGCACGCCGGTCGAGCATCACCAGGTGGCCGGCAAGACCGTGCACCTGATCGGCCGCTCGATCGTCGCGTGCTTCGACGCGCGCATTTCGCGCGACGACGCGGGGCCGCTCGCCGACGGCATCGTCGACCTGCTCGATGCGACCGGCACCACGCACGACGTCACGTGCCTGTTCCGCGACAGCGGCTTCGTCGACGACGTCGCGAAGCTCAATCTCGCCGCGCTGCTCGAACAGCACGGCGTGAAGCGCGTGCGGAGCCTGTGATGCGGCTGCATTTCGAAGCGGATCTCGACTACCAGCGCGAGGCGATCGACGCCGTCTGCGACCTGTTTCGCGGCCAGGAATCGTATCGCGGCGACTTCAGCGTGCTCGCGAACGCCGCCCCCGGCACGACCGCCGCCGCGCAAGGCTCGCTCGGCTTCGCCGTGTCGGAACAGGGCGTCGGCAACCGGCTGTCGCTGACCGACGACGCGCTCGCGCGCAATCTCGCCGACGTGCAGCTGCGCGGCGGCCTGCCGCCGTCCGGCCTGCCCGGCTCGCGCGACTTCACCGTCGAGATGGAAACCGGCACCGGCAAGACCTACGTGTACCTGCGCACGATCTTCGAGCTGAACCGCCGCTACGGCTTCACGAAGTTCGTGATCGTCGTGCCGTCGATCGCGATCAAGGAAGGCGTGCACAAGACGCTCGCGATCACCGAGGATCACTTCCGCGCGCTGTACGCGGGCGTACCGTACGACTACTTCCTGTACGACTCCGCGAAGCTCGGCCAGGTGCGCCACTTCGCGGCGAGCGCGGCGATCCAGATCATGGTGATGACGGTGGCCGCGATCAACAAGAAGGAAATCAACAACCTCTACAAGGACAGCGAGAAGACCGGCGGCGAGAAGCCGATCGACCTGATCCGCGCGACGCGGCCGATCGTGATCGTCGACGAGCCGCAAAGCGTCGACGGCGGGCTCGAAGGCCGTGGCCGCGAAGCGCTCGCCGCGATGGCGCCGCTCTGCACGCTGCGCTATTCGGCCACGCACGTCGACCGTCACCACATGGTGTACCGGCTCGACGCGGTCGACGCGTACGAGCGCAAGCTCGTCAAGCAGATCGAGATCGCGTCGGCGATCGTCGAGGATGCGCACAACAAGCCGTACGTGCGGCTCGTCGGCGTGTCGAACCGGCGCGGCGCGATCAGCGCGCGCATCGAGCTCGACGTCGCGACCACGGCCGGCGTGAAACGCCAGATCGTGTCGGCCACCGACGGCGACGATCTCGAACGCCTGACCAAGCGCGCGCTGTACGCGGGGCTGCGGATCGGTGAAGTCCACGCGGTGAAGGGCGCGGAATACGTCGAGCTGCGCCATCCGGAAGGCGAGGCGTTCCTGTCGCTCGGCGAGGCGTTCGGCGACATCGACACGCTTGCCGTGCAGCGCGAGATGATCCGCCGCACGATTCGCGAGCATCTTGACAAGGAGTTGCGCCTGGCCGAACGCGGCGTGAAGGTGCTGTCGCTGTTCTTCGTCGATTCGGTCGAGCGTTACCGCCGCTACGACGAGAACGGGATGCCCGTGAAGGGCGACTACGCGCTGATCTTCGAAGAGGAATATGCGCGGGCGGCGCGCGTGCCGGCCTATCGCGCGCTGTTCGACGGCGTCGACGTCGCGCTCGAAGTCGGGCGCGCACACAACGGCTACTTCTCGATCGACCGCAAGGGCGGCTGGACCGACACGAGCGAAAGCAGCGCCGCGGCGCGCGAGAACGCGGAGCGCGCATACGGCCTGATCATGCGCGAGAAGGAAGCGCTGCTGTCGTTCGACACGCCGCTGAAGTTCATCTTCTCGCACTCGGCGCTGAAGGAAGGCTGGGACAACCCGAACGTGTTCCAGATCTGCACGCTGCGCGACATCCAGACCGAACGCGAACGCCGCCAGACGCTCGGCCGCGGGCTGCGCCTCGCCGTCGACCAGGACGGCGAACGCGTGCGCGATGCTGGAGTGAACACGCTCACCGTGATCGCGACCGAGCGCTACGAGTCGTTCGCGGAGAACCTGCAGAAGGAAATCGAGGCCGATACGGGCATCCGTTTCGGCATCGTCGAGGAACACCAGTTCGCGGCGCTGCCCGTGCAGGAAGGCGACGGGCCCGCACATGCGCTCGGCGTCGAGCTGTCGCGCGTGCTGTGGAACCACCTGCACGAGCAAGGCTACGTCGACGCGCAGGGCAAGGTGCTCGACCGGCTGAAGGATGCGCTGCGCCAGAGCGCGCTGGTGCTGCCGGATGCGTTCGAGATGCTGCGCGCCCCGATCGTCGCGACGCTGCGCAAGCTGTCGGGCCGCTTTGCCGTGCGCAACGCGGACGAGCGCCGTGCGATCGCGCTGCGGCGCGATGCGTCGGGCAAGGCCGTCGTGTTCGGCGAGGATTTCCGCGCGCTGTGGGACCGCATCCGCCATCGCACGGTGTACCGCGTCGAGTTCGACAACGCGAAGCTCGTGCGTGACTGCGCGGCCGCGCTGCACGCCGCACCGGACATCGCGCGCGCACGGCTGCAATGGCGCAAGGCCGAGATCGACATCGGCAAGGCCGGCATCGAGGCGATCGAGGTGGCCGGCGCCGGCACGGTGCTGCTCGACGAAGGCGAGCTGCCGCTGCCCGACCTGCTCACCGAGCTGCAGGACCGCACGCAGCTCACACGCCGTTCGCTCGCGACGATCCTGGCCGACAGCGGCCGGCTCGAGGATTTCCGCGTGAATCCGCAGCAGTTCATCGCGGTCGCGGCCGATGCGATCAACCGCTGCAAGCGCCACGCGCTCGTCACGGGTATCGCTTACCGCAAGCTCGGCGAGCGCCATGTGCATGCGCTGGAATCGTTCGAGAACGAGGCGCTGACCGGCTACCTGCGCAACCTGCGGCCCGATGCGCAGAAGTCGATTCACGAGGCGGTCGTGTGCGAGACGGACGCGGAGCGCGCGTTCGCCGATGCGCTCGAGGCGCACGACGGGGTGAAGCTGTACGCGAAGCTGCCCGCGTGGTTCCGCGTGCAGACGCCGCTCGGCAGCTATCACCCGGACTGGGCCGTGCTCGCGGAACAGGACGGCGGCGAGCGGCTGTACTTCGTCGTCGATACGCCGAATGCGGACGGCAACGTGCCGAGCGAGCACGAGCGTGCGAAGCTCGCGTGCGGTGAAGCGCATTTCCGGGCGCTGGTGGACGGCGACGGTGCGGCGCGCTTCGTGCGCGTCAGGCAGGCCGATGCGTTGTTCGAACCTGCGGCGCCGCTGGCGGGCGCCGGGCGGTAAAGCGAAGGGCGGCGTTGAGCCGCCCTTTTTTCATCGGCTTTCTCGACGCGGCCGGGCGCGCTCGTGATGCGCGCGCCTTGCACCGATTTCCTGTCTGTCAACCGCGTGTAAGCAATCCGTACATGCGCCCGTTGGCGGCGCGGTTACGGCTGGTTGCAAATCGGGTCGGCACGATGTTTTCGCGCGACAGCGGCGTTGGATTGCCACGATGAAAAAAGGGCGCCGAAGCGCCCTTCCATCACGTTTGCATGCCGCGCTTAAAGCGTGCGGCTCAACGCGTGGTGATGCGAACGATGCGTGGACGTCGACGCGTGTGTCGTGTGGCCGTGCGCATGGGCGTGCGTGTGGCCACGGCCCGGCTGCGTGCCGGCGCGATCGGCGATCGTGTCGGAGCGGTCGGCCGCGCGCGACAGGCCCTTGTCGCGGTCGCCCGCGTGCATGCCGTTCGAGTTGCTCGACGCCTCGCCGCTCATGTGGCCGGCGGACATGCCGCCGGCATTGCCGCCCAAGCCACCTGCGCCATGACCGCCACCCCCACCGCCGCCGTTTCCACCGCCGTTGCCGCCGGCTGCGGCATACGCGGAAACCGTGCCGAGCGCGAGCAGCGCGGCCATCAGTACGGACAGAAATCGTTGCTGTTTCATCTTGTGCTCCCTGGAGCGCGTTCGTGTGACTGCATTCTATGAACGCACAAAAATCGCGCCACACGACGTTGTAAATGATCGTAACGGGGTGCGCGACGCGCATTCGTCAGATCAATCCGGATCGTGCGTGAACGGGGAACGGGACAGGCGGGCGCGGCGCCGCAGCGCCGCCCCGCCCCGGTGACGAGGGGTGCTTACTGCGTCGGCTGCATGCCCGGCGCAGCGGCCTTGTGTTGCGCGGCCTGCTCCTGCGCCTGCTTCTTTGCCATGTGGTGGCCGACGATACAGCCGCCAACCGCGCCGACGACCGCGTGGTGCCCCGCGTAGTGGCCGGCCACACCGCCGACCACCGCGCCCTTCATGCAGCCCGCCGCGTGCGCGCTGCCGATCGTGGCGAGCGCAACGATGGTCGCGGTGGCACACAGCCTGATGTGTCGAATAGGCATCATGTTTTCATTCTCCTCTCGTGGCGATCAAGTCGAGCCGCTTCGCTCAATCCCAGCGGCCGCCGCGCCAGCCGCCGCGATCGCGCCATTCGTGCTCGCGCCATTCACGGCGGCGCCACTCGTGTTCGCGCCATTCGCGCTGACGCCAGCCATCGCCACGCCAACCGTCATCGCGATAGCCGACCGGCGCGTACATGACGGGCGGAGGCGGCGCCACGTAGACGGGCGCCGGCGCCGCATAGGCCGGTACACCGATGCCGACCGACAGGTCGACGTGGGCCGATGCGACGCCCGAAGCTGCCAGCGCTGCTACACCGAGAACTGCACCGAGAATGAGTTTCTTGTTCATCTCGCAACTCCCTGCACGTGTCGTGCGTCATGTGAATACGGTTCGGAGTCTAGGCACCGGACACAGACACAGGTGAAACCGGTATGCGAGACAGGTAACGGACGTTTACGGCTTCCCGCAAAGCCTTGCCGGACAAGGAAGAGGCCGCATTCCAAACACCGTTGCGGCGGTGCATCGAACCGGTAAAAAAGGGATTTTCGGCACGAAACCGGACGATCGGCACGCGCCGGCGCGCATCGGAATGCGTTGAAAGCGAACCGCCCGCACCCTACGCGAGCGGTTCGCAAGCGGCGCGTATCACGCGCGAATGTCGTCGACGCTGCGCAGCCAGTGCACGCTGAACAGGTTGTCCGCGTCGGTCCACACGGTATCGGGCGCGAATCCTGCACGGCGCGCGATCACATGGAAGCCGTCGATCGTGAACTTGTGCGAGTTCTCCGTATGGATGCGCTCGCCGGCGTCGAAGCGGAACGCATGGCCGCGCACGTGCACGGTCTGCGCGATGTCGCTGACGAGATGCATCTCGATGCGCTGCCGTGCGCGGTCGTAGAACGCGCAATGCGAGAACGCGTCGACGTTGAAATCCGCGCCGAGCTCGGTGTTCGCGCGCGCGAGCAGGTTCAGGTTGAACTGCGCGGTCACGCCCTGCGCATCGTTGTAAGCGTCGTGCAGCGTGCGCTCGTCCTTCACGAGATCAGCGCCGACCAGCAAGCCGCCGCCGCGCAGCAGCCGCGCCGCATCGCGCAGGAACGCATCGGCCTCTTCCGGCGAGAAGTTGCCGATCGTCGAGCCGGGAAAGAAGCCGATGCGCCGCGCCGGAGTCGCGGTCAGCGCGGCCAGTTGCTCGGCCTTCGTGTAGTCGGCCGCGATCGGCGCGACGTCGAGCCACGGATAGGCCGCCCGCAGCCGCGAGGCCGCGTCGTGCAGGTAGTCGGCCGAGATGTCGACCGGCACGTAGCGTGCCGGCGCGTTCGCATAGTTGCCCGCGAACGCGTCGAGCAGCACGCGGATCTTCTCGAGCGAGCCGGCGCCGAATTCGACGAGTTCCGCATGCGGGCCGACGCGCCGCACGATCTCGGCCGCGCGATCGCGCAGGATGCCGAGCTCGGTGCGGGTCGGGTAATACTCGGGCAACTCGCAGATGCGATCGAACAACGTGGAGCCGGCCGCATCGTAGAAGTATTTCGGCGGAATGCTGCGCGGCGTACGCGACAGCCCGTCGATCAGGTCGCGCTCGAACGCGCTCGGCCGCGAATCGCGGGCGGGTTGCTGGCCACTGCTCGTGGCCGTCTGGTCAGACGTCTCGCGCAAGTCGCACTCCCGTGAATTGCCAGCGCGCGGCCGGCGGAAAGAAATTGCGGTACGTCGGCCGTTCGTGCCCGGGCGGCGTCGCGATGCTGCTGCCGCGCAGGACTTGCTGGCCGACCATGAACTTGCCGTTGTATTCGGCAGCTACCCCGACGAGCGGCCGAAAGCCCGGGTACGGCTCGTAGGACGAGCGCGTCCATTGCCACACGTGCCCGAGCATCTGCCGGATGCCTTCGGCTGGAAACGCGGCTTCCCATTCGAATTCGGTCGGCAGGCGCGCGCCGGCCCATTCCGCGTACGCGGCCGCTTCGTAGAAGCTCACGTGACACACCGGCGCGTCGGGTGCGAGCGGCTCGACGCCGTGCAGGCCGAACGTGCGCCGGACGCGCGTGGCGGCCGCATCGTCATCGTCGGGCATCCAGTACGCGGGCCCTTGCCACCCTTCCCGCTGCACCGTGGCCCAGCCGTCCGACAGCCAGAACTCGGGGCGCGCATAGCCGCCGTCGGCGACGAACGCCGCGAATTCCGCGTTCGTCACCAGGCGGTTCGCGATCTCGTATGGCCGCACGAGCGCCGTATGGCGCGGCCGTTCGTTGTCGAACGAGAACGCATCGCCGTCGTGGCCGATCTCGACGAGCCCGCCCGGCTGGTGCAGCCAGTGCTGCGCGCCGGCATCGCCCGCGGCCATCGCGCCGGCGTCCGTTCCGTTGCGCGGCCGGAACGCCGGCTTCAGCGGATTGCACGAGAACGCGTGCAGCATGTCGGTGACGATCAACTCCTGATGCTGCTGCTCATGATGCAGGCCGAGTTCGACCTCGGGCGCGATCGTCTCGAGCAGCGCCGCGTCGGCGCCGGCCAGCGCGCGCAGCATCGCGTCGTCGACGTGTTGCCGGTACGCATGCACCTCGTCGAGCGACGGGCGCGTGAGCAGCCCGCGTTGCGGCCGCGGATGGCGCGGGCCGAGCGCTTCGTAATAGGAATTGAAGAGGAACTGGAAGGCCGCGTCGAACGGCGCGTAGCCGGGCACGCGGCGCATCAGCACGACGGTTTCGAAGAACCAGGTCGTATGTGCGAGGTGCCATTTCGTCGGGCTGGCGTCGGGCATCGACTGCACGGCCTGATCCTCGGCGGACAGCGTCGCGGTCAACGCGACGCTATGGGCGCGCACGTCCTGGTAACGGCGCTGAAGCTGCGAAGCAAGAAGGCTCATCGGTTTACCGTCCACGTCGCGATTCGCTGCGTTGCGTGTTGTCGGAAAAGGGAAAGCCTTGCGCGTGATGCGCGCGGCTGACGTGCGACCTGCTGCTGCGTCGTCGGGCAGCCGGCGCGCGCGCCGGGCCGCGGATGCGGCGTCACTTCATCTGCCCGTGCAGAACAGTATGGGCCAGAAATGTGAATGTTGCTGACCGAGATACGGACGAAACGGCAGATAAATGTAAATGAAAGTAATCGATCACCTGCCAATTGCTGACATCAGCGCGTATCGAGGGGGATTCGGAGAGGGCATGCGTCGGTCGTTGTGTTCGACGCACGCCGCGGACGTTCGCGCGGCCGCGATCATCATGACGTGAATGCGAAATCGTCTGACCACCACGAGCGCAAGAAGCATGCTCGCTGTGTTGATTGCGTTCGACGCGCACCCTGCCCGCCTTTGCCCTGCGGCCTTCTACGCCGCCCCGCTCGCCGGCTTCGAAAAAAATTTCGCGTCGATGTCACACACGCGGGGGGCTCGCTCGTCATATCGGCGGAACCCACACGAAAGGAGAAGGACCATGACTGCGAAACTCAACCCGTTTGCCGCCGCACCCGCCCTGATGAAGCACTGGATGACCGTCTCGGTCGCCGCCGCGCAGAGCCTCGAACCGACGCTGGTCGAGCTGGTCAAGATCCGCGCATCGCAGATCAACGCGTGCGCGAACTGCATTAACATGCACGCGGCCGAGGCGCGCGAGCAAGGCGAGACCGAGCAGCGCATCTACCTGCTGTCCGCGTGGCGCGAAGCGCCCTGCTACACCGACCGCGAACGCGCGGCGCTCGGCTGGACCGAAGCACTCACGCGGCTGTCGGAGGGCCACGCGGCGCACGAAGCGGCCTATGCGGCGCTGAACGACCACTTCAGCCAGGAGGAACAGGTGAAACTCACGCTGATGATCAACGTGATCAACGGCTGGAACCGGCTCGCGGTCGGCTTCGGGCTGTGGATCGAGCCGGCCGATGCAAAGGCCGCCGCCGCGAAGATGGTGGCCTGATGCCGAACCTCGATCCGGCCAAGGACAGCGCCGAAGCACGGGCCGATGCGGCGGCGAGCTTCGACCCGCTGCGCCGCACGCTGATCCGCGTCGCGTACCGGATGCTCGGTTCCGTCGCGGATGCCGAGGACATGGTGCAGGAGGCGTTCATCCGCTGGATGGACGTCGACCGCACCGAGGTGCGCGTTCCCGAAGCGTTCCTGCGCCGCATGGTGATGCGCATGTGCCTCGACCAGCTGAAGTCCGCGCGGCACCAGCGCGAGACCTATATCGGCCCGTGGCTGCCCGAGCCGGTCGTCGAGGAAGACGAACAGGAAGACGTCACACTGCCGCTGCTGCTCGCGCTCGAACGGCTCTCGCCGCTCGAACGCGCGGCCTTTCTGCTGCACGACGTGTTCGGCCTCGAGTTCGACGAAGTGGCCACGACGATCCAGCGCGACCCGGCCGCGTGCCGGCAGCTCGCCGCGCGGGCACGCACGCATGTGCGCGAGGCGCGGCCGCGTTTTCACGTCGAGAAGCAGCGCGGGATCGAATTGGCGGAAGCGTTTTTTGCCGCGTCACGCAGCGGCGACATGCGCGCGCTCGGCGCGATGCTCGCCGAGGACGTGAGCCTGCATTCGGACGGTGGCGGCAAACGCACGGCTGCCGGCAAGCCGGTGTTCGGCTTCGAGCGCGTGATGAAGGTGCACGAATTCCTGGCCGGGCTGTTCGCCACGCATGCGTCGAAGCTCGTGCGTGCGGGGTTCATCAACGGGTTGCCGGGTTTCGTCACGCTGGAATCTGACGGCGAGTTGCAGACCACGGCGCTCGAGATCGAGGACGGGAAAATCGTCGCGATCTATGTCGTGCGGAATCCTGACAAGTTGAGGCATCTGCACTGAGTGCAGCGAGATCACGCGCCGTGTGCCGTGCGCATGCGTGGCCGCGATGCGCCCTGTTCTCCGTCCTGCCGCCCTGCTTTACCGATCGCCGGCTCCTGCGATCAATATGTCCCGGCCACGATGTAGATCAGGAAGCCGAGCAACGGCGTCGCGATCGCGAAACCGGCTGCCGCGAGCCCGTTCGTGCCGCCCTGCGCTTCCAGCAGCGCGAGCAACGATTCGCGGGACGTCGCGCTCGGGCGCAGTTTTTCGATCTGGCGTACGACGTGCGTCCTGTAGATGCTGTTCCCGCACCAGCCGAGCGCGACGGCGATCCCGATGGTGACCGGGTCGAGCGTGCTCGATTCGAAGTATTTCGGGAAGAACAGCAGCTCGACCAGCGTGATCGCGAGCGTCGCGCCAAGGACGGCCGCCGCCTGCCAGTACATGCAGCGATACGCCATCCACACCGGGCCCAGGAAACAGGCTGCCCAGTTCCACGACTGCCGGTTCTTTCGCGACGCGGCGATCTCCCACTTCTTTTCGAACCAGGCGGCTTTCTTGCCGACGTAAGCGGCGATCTCGTCGTTGCTCGCGGAGGATGTGGCGGTCGTGACGTCGGACATGGTCGTGTGCTCTCAGTCGCGCGGATCGCGCGTCGTTGTTTTGATGTGTAGGAAATCGGGCGACGGTCGGAACGGCCGCTTCGATGCGCACACGATTCTACGCGCGGCGCAGTGGCCGTTGTATGGCTGATCGAGGTGCTGGTGACGAAGGATGCGATGCCGTGGATCGCACAACGCATCGGGGCGACATGCGTTGTTTCGGCCGGAAAAAGAAAAACGCCACGCGATGTTGCCGCGTGGCGTTTGTATGTTGGCGAGCCGCATTGCCTGTAGGCAAGTTGTGCTGCCAGACCCCTTCATTTGTTCGTTGGTAGGCTCGATTGGATTCGAACCAACGACCCCCACCATGTCAAGGTGGTGCTCTAACCAACTGAGCTACGAGCCTAAGAAGCCGCGAATTATAGAGAGGGTTTTTGAGGAGCACAAGCCCCTTCGTGAAAATTTTTTGAATCGGCGTGCGTGAGGGGCGACGATCGATGTTGCCTCGTGATGCCGGGAGCGTTGGCTTCACCGGTTCGCATCACAGCAAAACGCGTCGATGCGCTGTGATGTTATCCACATTGCCCTCTGGATAACCATCCGGCAAGCCTCTGGATTCACAGTGGAACGATTGAGGATATGTCGCCGCGGCTGTGAATCGACGAAAAGTTGTTCTGTGCTCCACGAAGCTGTTCACGTGCCACACCCAAGGTTATGCATCCTGCTTCCTGTCGAGAATTCATGGGGTTAGGGACGTTATCCACTGTGAGGCACAGGGTTTATTAACTATCACTACGTATGTATACGACCTCTGTTAACACCTTTGGATAAGCACAGTCCATCGACTGTGATCCGTGCAGGATATGCACTGCGTGCAGCGATCAGATAAACGAAACGGCAAGCTGTGAGGGCATCGGACGATGCGCGAGCCGCTGTGTCTGTAGAATCGCCGGCATTCAGGATGAGAGGGTCTGGCGCACAGGCTCACGACATGAGCGATGCTTCGTTGACCCGGCTCGACGCACTCGAGATCGATGCCGTCGTACACCGGTTG
Organism: Burkholderia sp. SRS-25; assembly: GCF_004343765.1. Lineage (NCBI taxonomy): Bacteria > Pseudomonadati > Pseudomonadota > Betaproteobacteria > Burkholderiales > Burkholderiaceae > Burkholderia > Burkholderia sp. SRS-25. The sequence goes on along the minus strand of NZ_PTXM01000016.1, from coordinate 6,302 downwards.
CAGCAACACCCTGGCGACATCGTGTTCGAGCAACGCGTGTCGACGCCGGAAGCCGATGTCCTGTGTTGCCGCTACAAAGGCGAGCGATTCAACGTGAAGTTCGATCTCGACTCCAGGGGATGATGACGACCGACACGATGAAACCGAAGCAAGACCTGGGCAACGCGAGCGCTGCCCGCAACCGGAGCGGGTAATGGGCCCCATTCACTGCGGTCGGCACGGACGCGACAACGGCATCACGACATCGAAGGGCATTGCCGCGCGCATCCGGCAGCGCGGGCAGTTCATGTCCGGCGAGCTCGTGAAGGTTTCGCTCGACCGACGGAAATACAGCCAGGAATTGTGGATGCTGCGTGCTGAACTTGCCGAGCACGAGGTCGATGCGACCTTTATCGACAACGTTGCGCACGTGACGGCGTTTCCGAAGATTGCGGCGCTGGAGCGCTTGCGGGAGTATCTGTGTTCGGCATGCCTGGACGAGCTGCTCGTGCGTTCCGGCGAGGTGTCCTATAAACCGACGACGAAAGAGCAAGCGTTCGACACGTCCGTCGTCGCGGCGAATGCGAAGTGGTCGCGCGGCGACGCGCGCTGCGAGTTGCACGGCTTGATCCGACCGACGCGGACCTCACCGGATATCGAGGCCGCTATCTTGTCGATCGACGTGATCCGCGATTGTCACGTCGTGCGGGTCACCAATGCCAGCGTGGAGCATGAGGCCACGCATTGGTTTGACGAAGCGTTCTTGCACAAGGTGCTTGGGACAGACATCGACATCGTCGAATCGACGTTTCGCATCGACGATCGGGCCACGTTCGTGCAGATGTGGGACGCTGGTGAGCTCGTGTGTCCGGTGTGCCTGCGAGAGGTGTTGGAACGTAGCGGTCTGCGCAAGGACGACACGCGGACGTGAACGCAACGGAGCAATCGTGATGGGCATGATCGCGCAGTACGACATCGGTCCCAACCAGTAATATCCGGAGAACACCATGAGCAAGCTGAATTTCGGCAGGATCGATCGTTGTTCCGTCTGGCTCAATACCGCGACGTTGCTCGGCCTGAAGTCCGCCTATGAGGAATTTGCGAAGACCGGGCAAGACCTGCGCAACTTCGAGATCTGCCTCGAAGACGAAAGTAAAGCCCGGGCGGATCCGACGCCTGAGGATCACGTCATCAGCGTGACGTTCGTGGCGAAGATGCCGGCGGGCATGCGCGGGCTCGGTAACGCGAGTCCGCTCGGAACGTCGATCCAGTACGTCGTTTCTCCGGAAACCGGCGAGATTCTCAGGGTTTATCTGACCAAGTGACTTCGGAGGTGGTGAAGGTCGTCAGCCTTCACGTGTGGACAACTGCGGCACAAAACGATGCAAAACGCTGTGCCGACACAAGGTGAGCATTTGCCCGGACCACAAGCTGGGCGTCGATCTCGGCGAATGTTGACCTCGACAAGCCCATCAGAATGTTCGAGCACGTGACTGAACGGAGAGAAGCAAGCCCTGAGAACGGGGGGCATGCGAACCGTACATCGGGTTTCGTGCGCTTGTCCACAGCGCGTATGTGGACAACTCGCATACCCAACCAGTCGAATCGCTGTGCGTCGAACAGGTGAGCGCCATGCATTCGACCATGCGAATCAGCCCGAACGCCTTGTCTGACAGGGATTTTCCGGAATAGCGCAGGCGATGTGGAGCGTGCTCGCACGATCCGTCGTGATGGAATGCCTTGTGGATATCGAGCAGCCAAGGCACTCGAAACCCTGTGCATTCAACGGGTGAGGGTACGCGAATTCGGCCAGGATGTTCGCGTTACTTCACGGGTAGTGGCTATCGCGCTTCCATACATTTCGACTCCACGATTCCCGACGCGCTTCCGGCACCGACTCGACGAGCGTCGCGAGAGAAGGCGGCATATGCCATGACAAAGTCGAACAGCGAGGATGACCGTTCGCTATGCTGCCGGTGACAACGCACCGATTCCCTCCGATACACATGAGCGCAACTGCACGGACCATTCTCAAAGCCATTCTGAGCATCCCCATTGCCTTTGGGCTTGCCTATCCGCTTGTCCATCCCTCCGAAGACGGCGGCGTTCTCGGCGAAATAGCGGTGCTTGGGATAATCGGACGCATCGTCGTCGTCGCGATTTTCCTGGCGCTGGTCTATGCCTACGCGAGCGACCTCCGGACTACCCTGAAATCGGTCAACCGAGGATCGCGTGCGGCCGAACCCAACAGCGTCTGGCTGATGTTCCTCTTGCCCTACAACTTCATCGAGGACTTCTTCATTATTTCCAACGTGGCGAAGTCCCTGGAAGCGGAATCTCGTATCAATCCCGCCCTGTCGGGGTTGCGCTCGTTCGGCCGGACCAGCGGCATCGGGTGGTGTCTCGCCCAGGTTCTTTCATTGATACCCAATGCCATTGGCTCCATCGCGGGTGGTGTTGCGGTTTTCCTCTGGGTTTGGCACTGGGTGTTCGTGCGCCGGACGAACAAGATGCTTGCCGGCAGCCAAGTCTCGGTGACGACTCTACCTGGACGGACAGGATCGTAGCCCGCCTTGGAAGCCAGATCGCTTACCCGTGATCGATGTGGATATCCTGTTCCACGGCGACTCGAAACCCTGTGATTCCAAAGGTGAGGGCGCCGGCGTGGCGCGATGTGCATAACAGCCGGGGAAAGTCAGTCGAAACGCTGTGCATGCGAATGGTGAGCGGGCGCCCGTTCAAGCCCGCCGGGCCGCCCCACCAAAGGCGCCGGCGGCCGCCACCAACAGCCAGCCGAGCGTGCATCCTGCCACTTCAAGTCTGCTGGTCGAGCGCCTGCACGACTGCCTTTTCGCCAAGACTCCCCGTCGGCCCGACCACCGCGTAGTTGAGCCCGTTCATCGATCCATACCGCGCGAGCAGCGCACCGTCCACCCGTTGCCCGGCCGGCAGGAGCCGATGTTTCGATTCCGCCGGCCGCATATAGAAGCTCAGCGTCCTTCCGGCTGCATCCTCATAGAGCACCATCGCAGCCGTGGCGCCGCTGTCCGTCGTGAACAACCGCCCACCGACCGGCCTGAACCCCGCCGCCCTCAGATCCGGCAGCTTCGCCGATGCGCCCACGCCTCTGGTGAGCCATCCCTGCAAATCGCCCGCACCGGTCGGCCGGTAATCGACCTTGGCCGTCCGATCGACCACCATCATCTGGTAAGCCTTGACCGCATCGCTCATCGGCGCGATGGGCGGCGGCGCGTTCCACCCGCGCGCCTGCCATCCGCCGAACGTCCCGAGCCCGACGCAGAACACGAACGAAGCCGCCATCGCGAACCGCATGCGCGCGCGATCGGCCCGCCGGCCACGAATCGCGGCTGGATCCAGCGCGGGGTTGTCCGCCGGCATCCGCACGCTTTCCAGCGCGGCCCGCAACCGCTGCGCGTCCTGCTGCCATTGCTTCACCTGTTCGGCGCGCGCCGGATGCAGCGCGAGATAGCGCTCGACCGCGGCGCGCGCATCGTCGTCGAGCTGGCCGTCGACATAGGCCTGAAGGTCATGTTCGTTCGGAGGCGTGTTCATTTTTTCATCAACCGCAAGGAAGGAGCGGGAAGTTCACCGTCGCTGAGCTGGCGCAGCGCCTGGCGCGCGCGGGAGAGCCGAGACATCACGGTGCCGATCGGAATGTCGAGCAGGTCGGCGACTTCCTGATAGGTGAAACCTTCGACCGCGACGAGCAGCAGCAGGCTGCGCTGCTCGTCGGAGAGCCGACCGAATGCTTCGAGCGTCGCGCGCGCCGCGAATTCGCGTTCGGCGGACGGCCAGTGCGCTTCGTCGTCGTCGCGAATGCGCCCAAGCAGCCACGCATAGCGCTTCGCGCTGCGTTTGCCGTCGAGAAACTGCCGGTACAGGATCGTGAAGAGCCAGCTGCGCAGCGACGCGTCGTCGCGGCGGCTCGTCCAGCGCGACAGCGCGCGCTCGAGCGTCGACTGGACGAGATCGTCGGCCGCGTGGACGTCGCGCGCGAGCCAGAGCGCGAAGCGTCGCAGCCTGGGGATGAGTTCGCGCAGTGCTTCGTCGTCGAGGGCGGTGGAGGGCATGGCCGGGCCGGTTGCCGAAAGGGTCGAGATGCCACGTAGGACGCCGGTCGGCGCCGCTTATTCCACCAGCATACGAAAAAACTTTTCGTGGAATAAAGCGGCGCGGGCGGCGTCCTACGCGGGTTCGACAATGACCTGATGGTCGGGAGCCTATATATGGAGCGATCTTCTTCCTCTTCTTCGCCGCAGCGCGAGCCCGGGCGCGGGTGGTGGCGCTGGGCCGCGATCGGCGGCGCGGTGGCCGGCGTGGCCGTGGCGTTCGGATACGTCGGCGGCTGGTTCGCACCGGCGCGTCTGACCCCGCACCGGATCGTCGATGCATTGCAGACGGCCGGCGGCGGCATTCACCCGGGTTTCCGGCGCAATCACGCGAAGGGCGTGTGCGTAACCGGTTACTTCGAAGGCAACGGTGCCGCGAGCGCGTATTCGGTCGCGCCGTTCTTCCAGGCGGTGCGCACGCCGGTGGTCGGGCGGTTCGCGTTGCCGGGCGGGAATCCGTATGCGCCCGACAGCAGCGTGCCGATCCGCAGCCTCGCGCTGAAGCTCACCGCGCCTGATGGTGAGCAATGGCGAACCGGGATGAACGCGATGCCCGTGTTTCCTGTCGCGACGCCGCAGGCGTTCTACGCGCAATTGCTCGCGACGCGAGCTGATCCGAAGACGGGCAAGCCCGATCCGGCGAAGGTGAAGGCGTTTTTCGGCGCGCACCCGGAGACGGCCGCGTTCCGCGAATGGGTGAAGGGTGCGAAGCCGAGCGCGAGCTACGTCACCGAAAGCTATTACGGATTGAACGCGTTCTACTTCGTCGACGCGGCGGGCAAGCGCCAGGCGGTGCGGTGGCGCGTCGTGCCGGAGCAGACGGCCGGCGCAGGCGACGTCGCAACGGCGGCCGACCCGAACGTGCTGCAGCAGGACGTGACGCAGCGCATCGCGGCCGGTCCGCAGAAGTGGAAGCTGCTGGTCACGCTGGCGGAGCCTGGCGACCCGGTGGACGACGCGACGAAGGTCTGGCCCGCGCAGCGCACGACGATCGATGCGGGCACGCTCGTGCTCGACCGCGTGGAGGCGCAGGACAGCGGGCCGTGCCGCGACGTGAATTACGACCCGACGGTGCTGCCGCAGGGGATTCAGGTATCGGGGGATCCGTTGCTGGCGGCGCGGTCGGCAGCTTATGCGGATTCGTATCTGCGCAGGACGAGTGAAGAGGCCGGGGTAGCGGGCGTGGCGCGATTGAGTGGGGAGGGACGGTGATGAAGGCTTCGACGACGTTTGGCTTGCCGGCGCGGGTGCTGCACTGGGTGATGGCCGCGATGATCATCGCGATGCTGTTCATCGGGGTGGGGATGGTGGCGTCTGTTTCCGAGCGGCATGCGATTCTGGTGGCGATTCACAAGCCGCTGGGCATTGCCGTGCTGGTGCTCGTGTGCGTGCGGATCGTGGTGCGGGTTCTGTCGAAGCCGCCGGCGCTGCCCGAGGATCTGCCGTGGTGGCAGAAGGTTGCGGCGCACGGGTCGCATCTCGTGCTGTATGCGCTGATGTTCGCGATGCCGCTGATCGGCTGGGCGATGCTGTCGGCGGGCGGGTATCCGGTGACGCTGGGCGGTGGTGTGCAGCTGCCGGCGCTGGTGTCGGCTGATCCGGTGACGTTCGCGTGGCTCCGGGTCGCGCACCGGGTGCTGGCCTATCTGTTCTTCGCGACGTTCCTCGCGCACTTTGCCGCAGCGCTGTATCACGGGCTGATTCGACGGGACGGCGTGGTGAGGGCGATGGTGGGGCGGTGAGCGGCGGAGGATTGCGCTCGATGCGGCGGGGCGGTTCACGGGCAACCGGGGCTGCTCCCGCCGTGTCGCATATATATGACCGGAGGACAGGTTCAGCGACCCCCGCTACCACATGTCAAAATAATTTCACAAAAGGGCTTGCGTAGTTGGGGGTGGGTGCTTAGAATCACGCCTCTTTCGCGCTAACGGAAACGCAGCGCGGGGAAAGAAGGGAAGCGGTGCTGTTGAAGTCGGTTTTATCGATTCCAGTGCTGACGAAATTAAACCGCAGTCGTCGCAACGAAGTAGTTAAAAAAGTTGTTGACGGATTTAAAAAAACGGTTGATAATCTCGCTTCTCTGCTGCTGAAAACGCAGCGCTGCCGGGAAACACGAAGTTCCTCGCAGAATGCTCTTTAAAAATTAACAGCCGATAAGTGTGGGCGCTTGATGGAAGCGAGCTGATCCTCGGA